>JAZQOD010000101.1:0-2189 GCA_045627685.1 Prevotella sp.
CGCCGGCAAGCAAAACCACCCAAAACGCGCTGCACAGACAGTTAAATGTACCGACTGCTGTACGGTCACCAAATACCGACTTTTCGTGCTTTTCACGATCTCTCCACGGCAAAAATGTGCCCTTTTTGAGCCCGGCTAACACGTTTTTTACTGTTTTGTCCACGCGCTCGGCTCTGCCGCTTCGCTCGACGTTAAGAGGGCAGAAGAATTCCGCGAATTTTACTAATTATTTTCATGTATGCGGAGAGTCTTCAGGTATTATTTTGAACAAGCGCTCATAGGACAGAAGAATAGGTGGAAGGCTACGGAGATACTCTTTCTGACAGTGCGGAGACATCGCCGCGTGAACATCTTTATTAAATTAACACAAGGTTTTGTGGGGATTGTGCGTTTGTTTGGGAAAAAAGTAGTACTTTTGCGGTGGAAAACTAAAAAACAAGTGAAATGAAGCGATTTCTCCTTCTGGTGCTGACTGTGATGTCGGCAGTTGCAACATGGGCATACGATGCCGTTGTTGGCGGAATATATTATAATCTGAACGCGGAGATAATGACTGCCACAGTGACATGGGGCAGTGCAGCATATGACGGTGAAGTGGTGATACCAAGCGAGATCATCATAGATGAGACTGCATATACGGTGACCAGTATCGGTGCCAGTGCTTTCTACTACTGCAAAGGCGTTACTTCAATAAGCCTGCCGGAGACGCTGACGAATATCGGTCCTACTGCGTTCTACAGTTGTGGAGGCTTGAAGCAAGTAGTGATTCCTGACGGTGTAACGAGCATCGGTCGTCATGCCTTTGCCAGTTCGGGACTCACAGAGGTGACTGTTCCTAACTCCGTGACGCAGATTGGTGAATATGCTTTCCAGGGGTGCAAGTCGCTGTTGAGGGCCGACCTGCCACAATCGCTTACGTATATTGACGAGGCTACATTCTATCAGTGCGAGAAACTCAGAGAGGTGACAATCCCTTGTTCGGTGGAGACCATCGGCAAATACGCTTTCGGTGCCTGTCCGGCAATAGAATCGTTGTCGGTGGAAGAGGGCAGTGAATGGTTCATGAGCGATGGCAACTGTATCATCGACATGGATAACACCCTCGTGCTGGGCTGCAAGACATCGGTGATACCCGACTATGTCACTGCCATCGGCTATGGAGCGTTCTATTTCTCGCTGAACCTCGCATCAATGGTGATTCCCGATGGCGTGGAGACCATCGGCGAGAGTGCCTTCGAAGGTTGCGAGGGAATGACAGAGGTGACCATCGGCAGTGGAGTGACCACTATCGGAGCACGAGCCTTCGAGGACTGTTCTTCACTGACCGCGATAACTGTGCCAGATGCAGTGACAACCATCGGCAACAGTGCTTTCTGGCGTTGCACAGCATTGAAGAAAGTGACCATCGGCAAAGGTGTGGAATCTGTAGATTATTATGCCTTCTCGGGCTGCAAGGCTTTGCGCGAGATGATATGCAATCCGGCAGTGATGATTGAGTGCGACGAGGATACCTTCTATGATTTTGATGCGAGCAAGGGTACGCTATACGTGCCTGCCGACTTGGTGGAGGAGTATCGCAGCACATACCCTTGGAGCGGTTGGGGCACTATCAGTGCCATCGTTGACCCTACTGGAGTGAAAGGCATTATTAGCGAAAGCGATAGCGATGGCATGGAGATTTACTCTATCGACGGTCGCCGTCTGCAGAAAATGCAGAAGGGAATCAATATCGTTCATATATCTCATGAAAACAGAACTAAAAATATAATTTTTATAAAATAATTTTGAAATTATCCTGCTTATTTGTAATTTTGCAGATTGAATGTGCGTCTAACGCCTGACAAGGCTCTTACCGATGCAATGCATACGGAAACGGTCGAATTACAAATAATAACAAACATAAATAAACAGAAAAATGAAATTCAAGAGTTTCTTTGTTGCCCTGCTGCTCATGGTTGTTGGAGTGGCACAGGCACAGCAGATGCCTCCAATTCCTGTGGACGAGGCAGTGAAAATTGGCAAGCTCGACAACGGATTGACTTACTACATCCGTTACAATAACTGGCCAGAGAACCGTGCCAACTTCTACATCGCTCAGCGAGTAGGTTCTCTGCAGGAGGAGGAAAGCCAGCGCGGTTTGGCTCACTTCCTTGAGCACATGTGTTTCAATGGTACTGACAATTTCCCAG
>JAZQOD010000102.1:0-5540 GCA_045627685.1 Prevotella sp.
CAAGATGCGTCGCGACAGCATCATCAGGATTCTCACTGAGAACCATTGGATAGATTCGGAAACGGTTCTCTGCGAGGATGGCAAGAACACCACCCACGAGACTCTGGCTCTGCGAAGCAAGGCAGTGACTGAAGAGATCACTCTCGCAGAACTTGCACGCGTTCTTCTTATGATCAACAAGAAGCGAGGTTACAAGAGCAATCGCAAACTGCAGTCGGCTGACGAGGGCGAGGCTGTGAATGGCATCGAACTGGCTCGAACTCTCTATGAGCAGAATATCACTCCGGGACAGTATGTCTACAGTCTTTTCCAGAGTGGCAAGCGCTATGCACCGCAGTTCTATCCATCCGACCTCAATGCCGAATTCGACCGTATCTGGGAATGCCAGCAGAAGGCCTATCCTGTGCTGACAGCCGAACTGCGCGAACAACTGCGAGGCAAGAACGAGAAAGCCACTTGGGCTATCCTTGCTGAGCCTCTCGGACTCGTGGGATTGAAGCGCGACGGCAAAAAGAACGATGTGAAGCGCGAGAATTATCAGTGGCGTGCAGAGGCTGTGAATGGAGTCATCGACAAGGAGAAACTCGCTGTTGTGCTTTCTCGCATCAATGTCGACATCAACAGCACCAGTGGTTATCTGGGCGAAATCAGCGACCGAAGCAAACTGCTCTATTTCAAGAAGCAGACCATAGGTCAGTATCTCTATAAACTCATAAATAAGAATCCTCATCAGTCGTTGAAGAAGAAGGTGTTCTATCGCGAGGACTATATGGATGAGTTTGAAACAATATGGGAAAAGCAGAAGCAGTTCCATCCGGAAGCCCTCACTGATGCACTGAAGAAGCAGATACGCAACGAGTGCATATTCTTCCAGCGCCCATTGAAGAGCCAGAAAGGCAAGGTGGACTTCTGTACTCTGGAGTCGAAACAGACAAAACGCATTGTTGACGGCAAGGAGGTAACCATACGCGAAGGACTGCGAGTATGTCCAAAGTCATCGCCATTGTTTCAGGAGTTCAAGGTGCTTCAGGGCATCAACAACCTACGAATCCTCGACAAGCAGACCTACGAGGAACGAACACTCACCGAGGAGGAGCATCGAGCAGTCTATACCGAACTGAACCTTTCGGACAAGATGTCGAAGTCGGCCATTCTCAAGACCATCGGTCTGAAAGCCTCACGCTACGACCTCAACTACGACGAACTGCCGGGCAACACCACTCGCAGTGCTCTCTTCAAGGCATTTTTGAAGATGTTCCCTGTGACTGGCCATACTGAGATTGATGAGAAGAAAACCAATGCACGAGGCAAGGAAGATGCCGTTTTGCAACTCTTTGCCGGATTGGGATTCAATGTGCGTGTTCTCGACCTTGACATAAACATTGAAGGTCGTGACTTCGACAAGCAGCCAGCATATCAGTTGTGGCATATCCTCTACTCTTCGGAGGGCAAGAACCTCGAGGAGCATATCACCGCTCTATGCGGATTCCAGGACTATCCTGAATGCAGTGCCATCCTCTCGAAGGTGACCTTCGCCAACGATTACGGCAACCTTTCGGCAAAGGCTCTCCGCAAGTTGCTCCCATACATGCGTCAGGGAATGAACTACTACGAGGCTTGCGAGGCTGTGGGCTATCAGCACAGCGAGCGTTCACGCACAAAGGAAGAACTTGAAACACGCGAACTCCTCGACCGACTGCCAACCTACAAGAGCGGTGCTCTGCGCAATCCTGTTGTCGATAAAGTGCTTGCACAGATGACCAATGTGGTGAACAACATTATCGAAACCTATGGCCGTCCTGATGAGGTTCATGTGGAGATGGCGCGCGAGATGAAGCGCAGTGCCAAGGAACGCAAGGACATGACAGATGCAATAAACAAGAACAAGAAGAACGCCGAGCGAATCCGCCAGTTGCTCAAAGACGAATTCCACTTCGCCCACCCAACCACCAACGATATTGTTCGCTGGCGATTGTATGAGGAACTGGAGTGCAACGGATACAAGACTCTCTATTCAAATACATATATACGCCGTGAGGATGTGTTCAGCAAACTCTACGACATAGAGCATATCATCCCACAAGCACGACTCTTCGACGATTCGTTTGCCAACAAGTCACTGGAACTAACCTCCGTAAATCAGGCGAAGGGAGCCCAGACTGCTTTCGACTATATGGAGAGCATTTCAGGCGAAGCCGAGTTGGAGCAATATAAAGCCCGAGTGAACCAGGCATTCGTTGACGGAAAGATAAGCAAGACCAAGCGCAACAATCTCCTGATGAAAGAAACGGAGATACCTGCCGACTTCATACAGCGCGATCTCCGCGAGACTCAGTACATCACCCGTCAGGCTATGGCGATGCTCGAGGATGTAGTGCGTACGGTCATTGCTACAAGCGGAAGCATCACCGACCGTCTGCGTGAGGAATGGCAACTCATCGACATCATGAAGGAGATAAACATTCCTGTATATGATAAACTTGGACTTGTGCGACGCGACACCAACCACGACGGGCAGACCGTATGCCGTATAGAGAACTGGACCAAGCGTTCCGACAACCGTCATCACGCTATGGACGCCCTCACAGTGGCATTCACGACGCGCAGTCACATACAATACCTGAACACCCTCAACGCCAACTACAACGAGGGCAAGAAGAAACAGTTGGACTGCCCGATGGCTGTCAAGGAATTGCGACAGGTGGCAAAGCAGTCGCTTGAAGACATTCTTATTTCCATGCGTACGAGCAAGAAGGTAGCCACCACCCATCGCAACAAAGCCACAGGACAGACCTGCATCACTCCACGAGGCAAACTGCATGGCGAGACCTATTACGGTTCTATTGAGCGAAACGGCGAGACCGTTTACACCACACGCAAAGCCATTGCGCCCGACCTCGACATCTCGGCAGTTATAGACCACAGAGTGCGCGAGATTCTTGAAGCCCGACTGGCAGAGTATGGCGGTGATGCAAACAAGGCATTCACTGCCCTCGATGAGAATCCAATATGGCTCAACCGCGAGGCTGGAATAAGTATCAAGAAGGTAGCCATCCGTGCAAAGAAGGTCAATGCACCGATTGCCATCCATACCAAGCACGATAATCAGGGCAAGCCAATACTCGATAAGGATGGCAAACCAATACCAGTGGATTTCGTTGCGCCAGACAACAACCACCATATTGCGTTCTTCAAGGATCAGAAAGGCAATCTTCAGGAGCGCATCATGACCTTCTTCGAGGCTGTGGAGCGCAAGAATCAGGGCGAGAGCATCATCGACACCAGTTATATGCAAGCCGAAGAATGGGAGTTTAAGTTCTCTCTCCAGCGCGGTGACTATGTGGTGTTCCCTTCAGCCGACTTCAACCCACAGGAGATTGATCTGACCAATCCTGCCAACTACAAGTTCGTCAGTCCACATCTGTTCGTGGTGCAGAAACTGTCATACAAGAACTATTGGTTCCGTCATCATTTGGATCCTACGACGGATTCTGCTCCTGAATTAAGAGATGTCACATGGAAAAATATCAGAAACATACCAGCATTGAATGGTATTGTAAAAGTACGTCTTGACGCCCTTGGCAACATTGTTGAAGTCAATCCTGTATAACTATGATAAAGAAAACCCTCTGCTTCACTAATCCCGCCTATCTCGGTATGCGTAATGACCAAATGGTCATACGCCTGCCGGAGGTGGAGAAATGCAATAACCTCACACCTGAATTCAAGAAAGAAGCAGAGAGAACAATCCCGATAGAGGACATTGGTGTGGTGGTGCTCGATAACAAACAGATTACCATCACAACTGGTTTGTTGGAGTCGCTGTTGGCTAACAACTCTGCCGTAATCACCTGCGACAAGCGTAGTATGCCTGTGGGACTGATGCTTCCTCTTGCTTGTAACACTGTGCAAAGTGAGCGGTTCCGTGACCAAATAGATGCTTCTCAACCTTTACGCAAACAGTTATGGCAACAAACAGTAAGGCAGAAAATCCTCAATCAGGAATCAGTGCTCCGTCGTACAACAATGTCTGAAACACGGTGTATGCGTGTGTGGGCTAACGACATAAAGAGTGGCGACAGCGAAAATATGGAGGCAAGAGCTGCTGCCTATTATTGGCATAGGATATTTGCTGATGAGGTACCAGATTTTACTCGTGACAGAGAGGGTATTCCACCAAATAATCTGCTTAACTACGGATATGCAATTCTTCGCGCAGTGATAGCTCGTGCTTTGGTTTCAAGTGGATTGCTTCCTACTTTCGGCATTCATCATCACAACCGTTATAATGCCTATTGTCTAGCAGATGATATAATGGAACCATATCGTCCTTATGTAGATGAACTCGTGATTGATATCATGAACAAGTATGATGACTATTCAGAGTTGACAAGATTAATAAAGATGGATTTGCTTGGCATTCCAACTATTGATGTGGTTATTGATGGGAAGCGGAGCCCTCTAATGATTGCCGCTTCGCAGACCACTGCCTCTCTCTACAAATGCTTTTCTGGTGAACTAAGAAAAATCGCCTATCCGGAAATGCCCTGATATCTATGCAGTTTGATTTCACCCGTCTTAGCGAATACCGAGTTATGTGGCTATTAGTTTTCTTTGACCTACCAACAGAAACAAAGAAGGATCGGAAAGCTGCTGCAACTTTTCGCAAGAATCTGCAAAAAGATGGATTCACTATGTTCCAGTTTTCCATCTATGTGCGCCATTGTGCCAGCAAAGAGAACATGGAAGTTCATGTAAAAAGGGTGAAATCATTTCTTCCTGAATATGGAAAGGTTGGTTTACTTGGCATTACCGACAAACAATTTGGTTCTATAGAATTGTTCTTTGGGACGAAAGCACAAGAACCGAATGCCCCAGGACAGCAACTGGAACTGTTTTGATTAGGATTGATGAAAATTCTGCGATTACCTTCTGCCCCTTTATTTTTATCGGCTAATTTTAATTTCTATTAATCTTTGCAAACAACTGAATATCAGCACATTACTAATATTCAGTTGTTAATGCTAGTGCAAAGATACTAATTTTACAGCAATTCACAAGATGAAATGATAATAATTACCTTTAAAGGTACACATTAATATTTATACAAGGGCTATCGAATAGTCACGATGTCTGTGTGACTTTATGAACAAGGCAAAGTCCGCAACCTTGCACAGGGGGATGGTCGCATTTGCATTCATGCGATTTGCGTCCCATGACAAGGGGAAATGAGTCGTATTTCGTAGGGCTACACCCATAGAAAAACTGATTGACTAGTATCACAATATCACTAATTGGATTAACTCGTTGATTATTAGCATGTTACGAGGTGATATTAGTATCACTCTAATATCACTTAATATCACTCTAATATCACTGATTTTGGCAATTTGCGCGCAAATTGCCCTTCACCGTAACCCGAAATGAAGTTCCATGAACCACGACTTTCCCACATCGCCACATAGCAGGAATGAGGCTATATGAACAGAGGAATGAGGCAATAAAAACGGTGGAATGAGCATCAATTTGCGCGCAAATTG
>JAZQOD010000103.1:0-7313 GCA_045627685.1 Prevotella sp.
TTTGCACCAATCTCAACATCATCCTCGAGGGTAACGATACCAATCTGTGGGATTTTTGAATATCCATCGGCTGTAGGGGCAAATCCGAAACCATCGGAACCTACAACACTACCAGCATGGAGGATACAGCGGTTACCTACCTTACAATTATAGTATATTGTAGAGTTAGGGTAGAGGATACATCCTTTGCCGACAGTTGCATTGTCGCCTACAAAAGCATGAGGATAAATCTGACATCCATCGCCGATGACTGCGTTGTCGCCGATATATGCAAAAGCACCGATATAACAATTCTCACCAATCTTCGCTGTAGGTGAAACGAACGCTAAAGAATCAACGCCGGTCTTCACCTTTGTCATCGATTCATATATCTGGAGCAGTTTGGAGATGCTCTCATAAGCACTCTTCACGCGGATAAGGGTTGTCTCAACAGGTTTGTCGAATTCGAAACCCTCGTCAACGAGTACGATGCTCGACTTCGTTTCGTAGATGTAGTGAAGATATTTTGGGTTAGCGAGAAATGACAGAGCACCTTCCTTGCCTTCTTCAATCTTTGCAAATGTGCTTACTGTCGCATTCTCATTGCCTTCAACACGGCCCTGCAACAGTTCTGCAATCTGTTTTGCTGAAAATTCCATTTGTTTATATTAATTTTTATATTAATTAATGTATATTGTCGTATTTGTTTATTTTCAATCCTAAATGCGCTGGTAGCAGAGGTAGTATTTACCAACTTTCTTTGCCAGCAGGTCGATGTTCAGAAGTTCGGAAACCTCGGTTACATCGCGCAATGTACCGTCTTTATAGAGCATGGAGATGTGATCGTCGTTGACATTGTACATATCCTTCTCTGCCTTGCTCTGCGAGATGAGATACTTTGTTTCGTCGAAACTTATGTTCAAAGCCTCGGCTATCTCGCGCCGTTTCTCGTTGATGTACTCTTCGTCGAACTTTCTGTCGAGCACCTCCACACGGAAGATACGGCGGTTTATGAGGTCGGAAGCCAGTGTTGCGAGTATCTTGTCGTCGCTGTGCATCCATACTTTCAGTGCACTCCAGATATCATTATCGTCGAGTTGCACATAGTATTCGAGTGCCTCAGGGTGAGAGTTGAACCATTGGCTATCGACATTGTTTGTGAGGAAGTATTTCAGTGCCGGAGTACCGAACACTTCCTTGCCTGCCATTGCTAAATGCTTAGCACGGAGCAGGGCATTGATGAGCACCTTCTCGGCAGCCACCGTTGTCTTGTGGAGGTAAACCTGCCAATACATGAGGCGTCGGGAGGTGAGATAGTTTTCAATAGAGTAGATGCCTTTGTAATCGACACATAGCATATCATCGACAACATCAAACATCTTTATTATTCGTGCACTGCCGATATTACCCTCGTTCACGCCGGTGAAGAAACTGTCGCGACGGAGGTAGTCAAGGCGATCGACATCAAGTTGTGAACTGATCAGTTGATGCAGGAACTTCTTTGGGTATTCTCCCTTGAAGATGCTTATTGCCAGATTCAACTGTCCACCGAGGTCCTGGTTTATCTTCTCCATCATCATCAGGGAGATGTCCTCGTGGGAGATGCCGCTGATGAGAGTATGCTCAAGAACATGCGAGAATGGTCCATGACCGATGTCGTGCATCAATATAGCAGCACATACAGCCTCCGACTCGCTGTCAAAGACGAATGTGCCTTTCTGCTGAAGGCTCAGTATCGCTTCGCTCATCAGTTGGAAAGCACCGATGGAATGCTGGAAACGGGTATGTTGCGCTCCGGGGAACACCAACGATGTGAGTCCCAACTGCTTGATACGCGTAAGACGCTGCATGAGGGGATGCTGTATTATCTGCAGCATCAACCCATGCGGTATCTTTATGAACCCGAATACCGGGTCGTTTATGATCTTGAAGTCCTTCAACTTGTTATTCTGTTAATTACTTTTCAAGTTCCACTGCCATTTCTTCCTGCAGTTTCTTTGCAGCATTAGCAGCAGCCTCGGCGAAATCCTCGCCCTTTGACGCGAAGATGATGCCGCGTGATGAGTTGACGAGCAGACCGCAGTCATCGATCATACCGTACTTGCATACCTCCTGAAGAGAGCCACCCTGTGCACCGACACCAGGAACGAGGAGGAATGAGTTTGGTGCAACGGCACGGATGTCCTTGAACATCTCGCCACGGGTAGCACCTACAACATACATCATATTCTCGTCGTTACCCCAAGCCTGTGAACGCTTGATGACCTTCTCGAAAAGACGCTCGCCGTCCTTGTCCTCAGTGAGTTGGAAGTCGAACGAACCCTTGTTTGAGGTGAGGGCAAGAAGGATTACCCAGTGACCTTCGCTGATGAATGGAGTGACTGAATCCTCGCCCATATAAGGAGCGATGGTAAGTGCATCGACATTGTATTCCTCGAAGAATGTCTTTGCATACATCTTTGATGTATTGCCGATATCACCACGCTTTGCATCAGCAATGATGAACTGCTCTGGATAGTTCTCCTGAAGGTATTTTACAGTCTTCTCGAATGAGATGATACCCTTCACTCCGTAAGCCTCGTAGAAAGCGAGGTTTGGCTTGTAAGCAACGCAGTAAGGTGCTGTAGCATCGATGATAGCCTTGTTGAAAGCGAAGATAGGATCCTCTTCCTTCAACAGGTGCTCAGGGATTTTGTTGAGGTCAACATCAAGACCTACACAGAGAAATGACTTCTTCTGCTGTATCTGGTTTACAAGTTCTTTGCGATTCATATTAATCTTCTTTTGTTATATAAGTTTTTATTAATGCAATGACAATAGTATAAAGGAACAATCCCACGATAAGCATCACTATCCACAAACCGTATTTCAGCCAGTTGTTGGTTATATTGAAACTCGTAACGGCAATGTCGGCTGTCGCTAATGCGCATAAGAGTCCAAGGATCTCATTCAATGAGAATCCGAGAATCTTCTTTTCGAGTATGGGATTCAGTTTCATATCGGCAACTTATTCTTTTGATTCAGTATTAAAGACCTGTGGTCGTTCTTCTGTTGTTCGCTTCAAATCAACCATCTTCTTTACAAACTCCTCAGCAGGAACATCCTTCTCTGTCCGTTCCTCGTTCTTCTTTGTATAAAACTGTGCCATCTTGGTGATTTACAGATTTACTGATTTACACTATAGTTCTGCCTCCTTCATCTTTTCGGCATTTTCTGCCACTGTGAGGGCATCAATCATCTGCTGGATGTTACCGCCCATGAAGCCAGGGAGATCGTACATGGTGTAGCCGATACGATGGTCGGTGACACGACCCTGAGGGAAGTTGTAGGTGCGGATCTTTGCCGAACGGTCACCAGTAGAGACGAGAGTCTTACGACGGTTTGCAATATCATCTACATACTTCTGATGCTCCTTATCATATATGTATGTGCGCAGGCGTGCGAGAGCGCGTTCCTTGTTCTTTGGCTGGTCGCGAGTCTCGGTACACTCGATGAGAATCTCCTCAACCTCACCAGTATTTGGGTTCTTCCACATATAACGAGCACGCACACCCGACTCAACCTTGTTCACATTCTGACCACCGGCACCTGATGAACGGAAGGTATCCCATTTGATCTCACCCTCGTTGATTGACACCTCGAATGGATCAGCCTCAGGAAGCACAGCCACTGTTGCTGCCGATGTCTGCATACGGCCGTTTGACTCAGTGACAGGTACACGCTGAACACGGTGAACACCCGACTCATATTTCAACACGCCATACACATTGTCGCCGCTCACTGCAAAGCAGATTTCCTTGAAACCTCCAACAGCACCTTCGCTCTCGGATGTCACAGACACGCTCCATCCCTTTGACTCGCAGAAACGCTTGTACATCTGGAATATCTCGCCGGCAAAGAGACAAGCCTCATCACCACCAGTACCGGCACGAACCTCCATCTGGACATTCTTTGCATCCTCTGGGTCTTTTGGTACGAGGGCAATCTTTATCTCTTCCTCCAACTGTGGCTGCAACTCCTCGTTCATCGACAGTTCTTCGCGAGCCATTTCCTTCATCTCAGGATCCGACTCGTTCATGAGTATATCTTTTGCCTCAGAGATTCCGTCAAGGCAAGCAATATAACGCTTGCGGAGAGCCATGATATCTCCGAGATCTTTCCATTCCTTTGTCAGTTTGACGTAACGCTGCTGATCAGCAATTACCGAAGGGTCTGTAATGAGGGTTGACACTTCCTCGTATCGTGCCTCAAGACCATCTAATTTTTCTAATATATTCATTGGATATTAATAGTTGAATTCTCCAAACTCCGATTTGATTGTCAGTGACTTCTCACCCTCTTCAATATGACCGACGATCTGTGCATCGATGTTGAACGACTTTGAGATTTCGATAACCTTCTGGGCATTCTCTGGTGAGAGGTAAACCTCAAGACGGTGACCCATGTTGAACACCTTGTACATTTCCTTCCAGTCAGTGCCGCTCTGCTCGTGGATAGCACGGAAGAGTGGAGGAACAGGGAACATGTTGTCCTTGATGACACGACAGTTGTCGCTTACGAAATGGAGCACCTTTGTCTGTGCACCACCAGTACAGTGAACCATACCGTGGATATCCTCACGCATCTCATCGAGGAGACGGCGAACGACAGGAGCGTAGGTGCGGGTAGGAGAGAGCACCAACTTACCTGCAGGGATTGGACTACCCTCAACCTCATCGGTCAACTTGTAGTTACCGCTGTAAACGAGATCATCAGGCACTGCCTTGTCGTATGACTCTGGGTACTTCTCTGCGAGGTATTTCGCAAACACATCGTGACGAGCCGAGGTAAGGCCGTTTGAGCCCATACCACCGTTGTACTCTTTCTCGTATGTAGCCTGTCCGCAAGAAGAAAGACCTACGATGACATCACCTGGGCGGATGTTTGCATTGTCGATGACATCAGCACGCTTCATGCGGCATGTCACGGTCGAGTCAACGATGATAGTGCGTACAAGGTCGCCCACATCTGCAGTCTCACCGCCGGTACCATAGATACCGATACCCATCTCACGCATCTCTGCCATGAGTTCATCGGTACCATTGATGATTGCCGAGATTACCTCACCAGGGATGAGCATCTTGTTGCGACCGATGGTGCTTGACACGAGGATGTTATCAACAGCACCGACACAAAGAAGGTCGTCGGTGTTCATGATGAGAGCATCCTGAGCGATACCCTTCCATACCGAGATGTCGCCGGTCTCTTTCCAGTACATGTATGCCAGTGACGACTTAGTGCCGGCACCATCGGCATGCATGATGTTACAATACTCAGGATCGCCGCCGAGGATATCAGGAATGATCTTGCAGAATGCCTGCGGGAAGATACCTTTGTCGATGTTCTTGATGGCGTTGTGCACATCTCCTTTCGCAGCACTTACGCCACGCAACATATATCTATTTGAATCCATCTTGTGAATTTACGATTTACAAATTTACGATTTACATATTTAAATTAACAATCTGACTTACTATTTCTCCTGCCAGAAATCCCATGAAGCGTAGGCTTGCAGGAGCAGCATTTCGAGTCCATTCTTGGTCACAGCACCCATCTCGCGACCTTTCTGAAGGAACATTGTCTCATCAGGATTATATATAAGGTCATAGAGGAGAGTATGATTGTCCATTGCCGAATACGGTAGGATAGGGCACTCTTCGAAATGAGGATACATACCCACAGGTGTACAGTTTACTATCACCTTGTATTCATCGAGCAGAGCCGGAGTAATATCGCCGTAGGTTATCATGCCGTCTTTCTTAGTGCGACTGACGAACAGCGTCTCAAGACCGAGTTGCTTCAATCCGTAGTTCACAGCCTTCGAAGCACCGCCGGTGCCGAGTATGAGGGCTTTCTTGTGGCAAGGCTCGAGTAGTGGTTCGATGCTTTGCATGAAGCCCACCACATCACTGTTGTAGCCTTTGAGCACGGTCTTTTTGCCTTTCTTTGCTATGCGAATCACATTCACTGCACCGATAGCCTTTGCATCGTCGCTCAACGAGTCGAGCATCGGTATCACCTGCTCTTTGTATGGCAGTGTCACATTCAGACCTTTCAGTTCAGGATTCGACGCGAGCACTTCTTTGAGGTGGTCAACACTCGGAATCTCGAAGTTGAGATACTCGGCATCGATATTCTCGTTGGCAAACTTCTCGTTGAAGAATCCTTTTGAAAAAGAATGGCCGAGAGGGAATCCTATGAGTCCGTATTTATCCATAGTCGTTATTTGGTAGCAATGTACATTGTGCAGATGCCGAAGGTGAGTCGCTCGAAGCGTGCCTTGCTGAATCCTGCATCGTGCAGAATCTGCTCCATACGCTCACCCTGTGGGAATGCTGTGATTGTCTTGTTCAGATAGTCATACGCACTGCTGTCCTTGGAAATCATCTTTCCGTAGATAGGCAATACTGTACTGCTGTATATTCGGAACAGTTGTTTCATCGGGAAATGCACCGGTGTGGTGAGTTCCACGATGCAGAGCATACCTCCCGGACGCAACACACGACACATCTCGCGCAGTCCTTTGTCAAGGTCCTGGAAGTTGCGGATGCCGAAAGCGGCGGTGACAGCATCGAAGGTGTTATCTTCGAACGAGAGGTTCAGGCAGTCTTCCTTTGCGAAGGAGATGACATTGCCGAGCCCTTCCTTTGCCACCTTCTGGCGACCAATCTCCATCATGCCCTCAGAGATGTCGGCACCGATGAGTTTCTCGGGCTGGAGCATCTTTGCCGAGAGAATGGCAAAGTCGCCTGTACCTGTTGCGATGTCGAGCATCGTCTTTGGTGCAAGTGACTTCAGTTGCTTGATGGCCTTGTTACGCCAGTATTTGTCGATGTTCCACGACAGGCGATGGTTGAGGGTGTCGTATGACGGAGCGATGTTGTCAAACATCTTCTCCACCAGTTCGCCCTTCTCACCAGCACCGTCGTAAGGTTTTATCTGTTCCTGTTCGTACATTGATCGGAAGTGTTGTATTCGTTCTTTTTTGAGGAATTAGAACTTCATTGCCTTCAGATAACCTGCTACATTCTGCTCGATGCGAACCGCGATATCCTCGTCAGCCTCTTCCTTCTCGAAACGCTCACCAACGATATGCTCGTAGAGTTCGATGTAACGGTCAGAAACGCTCTCTGCGTATTCATCGGTAATCTCTGGCATCACCTGACCAGGCTCGTTCATGAAGTTGTGATCGATGAGCCACTGACGAACGAACTCCTTTGAAAGCTGGCGCTGTGGCTCACCCTTCTCGAACTTCTCCTCGTAGCCCTCAGCATAGAAGTAGCGGCTTGAGTCTG
>JAZQOD010000104.1:0-5867 GCA_045627685.1 Prevotella sp.
AGAAGACCGGCATTGACATCAAGGCAAAGGTGGCAGAGGGCGTTGACCCAGAGACAATCACAGAGTGGACACAGTTCCGTTGCGACAATGTCACCAACCTCGTGAACACCGTTTGCAAGGCAGTACACGAGAAGGGCGGTAAACTCTCGGCTGATGTGTTCCCTGGACCAAAGAGTTACGCAGAGAAGATGGTTCGCCAGCAGTGGAACAAGTGGGATGTTGATGCATTCTTCCCAATGAACTACAACGATTTCTATCTCAAGCCAGCCGCATGGGTAGGTGAGATTACCAAGGAAGAGGTAGAGAGCACCGACAAGCCAATCTACAGTGGATTGTTCATCTGCCACGATTGGGAGAAGAAGGTATCAATCGAAGACCCAGAAGGTTCGGGCCTTGTTCCATCAGAGATCGGCGAGGCAGTGAAGGGCGCAATGGACGCAGGTGCTGCCGGTATCTGTATCTTCACTCCAAACGATATGACCGATGCTCACTGGGCAGAGTTTGAAAAGGCTATAGGCAAGAAATAAAATCAGTAAATTGTAAATTAGTAAATCTGTAAATCATAAATCATTAAATCATAAATGATAATATGGCTTCATTGAAAGAAAAAATCGGTTATGCTCTGGGTGATGCTGCTGCTGGTGGTATCACTTGGAAGGTAATGTCTATCGCATTCCCATTCTTCTTCACAAATATCTACGGTCTTACACTCGCCGACACAGCAGCACTGATGCTCATCGCTCGTCTGTTTGATGTTGTCACCGACCCACTCATGGGTTCGCTCGCCGACCGTACACAGAGCCGTTGGGGCACATATCGCCCTTGGCTCATCTTCGGTGCTATCCCTCTCGGATTGATCTTCGCACTGTTGCTCTACACCCCAGACCTCGGTCCTACAGGAAAGCGCATCTGGGCTTACTCACTCTACCTGATGATGATGGTTGTCTATACCGCTGTGAATGTGCCTTACGGTTCGCTGCTCGGCGTGATGACCGACGATGATAACGAGAAGAACCAGTTCTCTTCTTACCGTATGGTAGGTGCTTACGCAATGGGCTTCGTCACACTGTTGTCGTTCCCATATTTGCAGAAATTCATCGGTGGTTCTGATGCACATCAGTATGCAGTGATCGGTGCAAGTCTTGGAGCATTGGCAGCATTGATGACAATGGCTTGCGGTTTCATGACAAAGGAGCGATTGAAGCCAGTACGTGCGGAGAAGTTCTCGTTCAAGCCATTCGCCGACCTGTTCAAGAACAAGCCTTGGATCTACCTCACCCTCGTAGGTATCTGCACCAACTTCTTCAACGGTTTCCGTTATGCGGCAGCCGCTTATATGTTCACTTACTGCTTGCCAGGTGAGGTGACCTTCATGGGACTCATCGTGAACTACACCGTGTTCATGACCTTCGGTGAGGTTACTTGTATGGTTGCAGGTGCCATCTCTCCACGATTCACCCTTTGGGCAGGTTCAAAGAAGAAGGCATTCGTTTATGCAGGACTCATCTGTCTTGTCACATCAGTGATATTCTTCTTCATCCCAATGGATCCATCGTACATGTGGATGATGATTGCATTCGTTATTATCACCTCAATAGGTATCGGTATCTACTCACCATTGCTCTGGTCTATGTATGCCGATGTTGCCGACTATGCAACAGAGAAGAACGGAACATCATCAACCGGTCTTATCTTCTCGTCAGGAACAATGTCGCAGAAGTTCGGTTCGGCTATCTCTGGTGCCCTCATCACCCTGTTCCTCGGTTGGGCAGGACTCCACACAGTGGAGGGAGCAAGCGAACCAGTGATTTCTGCCGGTTGCGAGGATAGTGTACGTACCATGGCTTGGGCTCTGTTCTCACTCATCCCAGCCTTCGTGAGCGTAGTGATGCTGTTCCTCATCTACAAGTATCCAATCAAGAAGTAGGAAGCCCCCCTCTAATCCCCCTCTAGGGGGAAGATGGGATAGTTGAATAAAGGTATAATAGATTTTTCAGGATAACATTAATTAAATTATAGTGATGAATATTGAACCAAACAAACTCCCATGGGTGGAGCGTCCGGCGGATTGCCCAGAGGTACTCTGGCGCGACCCCAAGAACCCTATCATCGACCGTTACAGCATTCCATGCTCTAACAGTATCTTCAACAGTGCTATAGTTCCTTTCAAGGACGGCTATGCTGGTGTGTTCCGTTGTGACAACCGTGCCGTTCAGATGAATATCTTCGCTGGTTTCTCGAAGGACGGTATCCACTGGGACATCAACCACGAACCAATACAATTCGAGTGTGGCAACACCGATATGATAGAAAGTTCCTACAAGTACGACCCACGTGTCACATGGATTGAGGACCGTTTCTGGATTACCTGGTGCAACGGCTACAAAGGACAGCCAACAATCGGTATCGGTTATACATTCGATTTCGAGACCTTCTATCAGTGTGAGAACGCTTTCCTGCCATTCAACCGTAACGGAGTGCTTCTGCCAGAGAAGATCAACGGAATGTATGCCATGCTGAGCCGTCCATCCGACAGTGGACATACACCTTTCGGTGATATCTATATCAGTTATTCTCCAGATATGAAGTTCTGGGGAATGCATCGTCTTGTGATGCGTCCTACAGCGTTCGATGTCAGTGCATGGCAGTGCCTGAAGATCGGCGCAGGACCTGCACCTATCCGTACTTCTGAGGGTTGGTTGCTGTTCTACCACGGAGTAATTGGAACCTGCAACGGTTATCGCTACTCTATGGGTGCAGCACTGCTCGACCTTGAAGACCCTTCGAAGGTTCTCTATCGTACCCAGTCTTATCTCCTCGCACCAGCCGAGCCATACGAACTCGCAGGTGATGTGCCGGGAGTGGTGTTCCCATGTACAGCATTGACCGATGGCGATCGTGTGGTAATCTACTATGGAGCCGCCGACACCCATGTATGTGCTGCCTACGGACACCTCGATGAGATTGTGGCATTCGTCAAGAAGAACTCCTATGTGTAAAGCATAGGGGCTCGACACCCCTTTTAGTACAAATAATTTTTTAACTTAACACTAAACGGCCTATGAAAGTTACACTGCCAAGTCGTGACGGCGAGACATTGGTCAAGCCTCACAATCGTGTTGCTATTATCAGTCCTGACCGTAAGATAAGTTTTACCGGTCTGCTTCGTTATGCCTCATTGTTTGCGAGCCACACTCCAGGCAAAGGCACAAAGACCCTCATCGTCAGTGAAAACCGCGAGGGATGGATATATGCTATCTATGGCATCTGGAAGAATGAAGGAGTGCTTGTTCCTGTTGATGCCGCTTCGACAGCCGATGATATCGCATATATCATCAACGACTGCGAACCAGCAGCAGTATGGACCTCAGAAACAAAACTGCCGTTGGTAGAAGAAGCCATCAAGAAGTCGGGCAAGACACTCGACATCATGATGATCGACGACTACGAGCGTGCCGATATCTCTGAGCAGGAAGTAGCGGAGATTCCACTCCGTCTGGAAGATACAGCATGTATCTGCTACACATCAGGAACCACCGGTTCGCCAAAGGGCGTAATGCTCTCGTTCACCAATATCATGGAGAATGTGAAGGCAATATCAGTAGAGGTGCCAATCTTCGATGAAGAGCGTCGCACACTGATTCTCCTCCCTCTCCATCATGTCCTTCCACTCGTTGGAACAGCCGTGATGCCACTGGTTATCGGTGGAGGTGTGGCTATCTGCCCATCGCTCTCCGGTCCAGATATCATGGCAACCCTCAAGCGAGGTGAGGTAGGCATTATGATTGGTGTGCCTCGTCTCTGGCAGACTCTGTTCAGAGGCATCAAGGCAAAGATTGATGCCAACCCTGTTACACGCAAACTCTACGAAATGTGTGAGAAGGCACAGAACCGTACCCTCTCGCGTACCGTATTTAAGAGCGTGCGCGATAAGATGGGTGGTCATATCACCTATCTCGTCAGTGGTGGAGCAGCCCTCGACCACGAGACAGCCATTGGTCTCAAGACCCTCGGTCTCGACCTTCTCGAAGGTTACGGCATGACCGAAGCATCACCAATGATTGCCTTCACCCGTCCTGGCGACATCGTCCCGGGCAGTGTCGGTCTGGCTATCCCTGGCAGCGAGGTGTGCATCATCAATGGTGAGATTTGTGCTCGCGGTAAGAATGTGATGCAAGGCTATTACAACCGTCCGGAAGAGACAGCCGCTATCATCGACAAGAACGGATGGTTGCATACCGGCGATATGGGTCGCATCGACGAGCAGGGACGAATCTTCATCACTGGTCGTATGAAGGAAATCATCGTTCTCTCAAACGGAAAGAATGTGAACCCTACCGAGATTGAATTCAAACTCGAGCACTATTCCGACATCGTGAAGGAAGCCGCAGTGGCTCAGGATGGCGACATGCTCAAGGCAATCATCGTTCCGCAGACCGTATGGGCAATGGAGAAATCGGTTGAGGAGATGGAAGAACTCATCAAGAAGGAAGTGCTCCAGCCATACAACCTCACCGTGGCTCCTTACAAGAAACTCATGAGTCTGATGGTATATCAGGGCGAACTCCCTCGCACCCGTATGGAGAAGTTGCAGCGATATAAGTTGAACGCCATCATCAACCAAGCCAATGCTGAGGCTGCCGATACAGAGAGCAAGCCACAGCAGGAAGAAGACGGCAACACATATCCTGAGTACAAGATTCTCCGTGAGTATATTGCCAAGGAGAAGCACTGTGAGGTTCATCCTACATCAGCCCTCGAGACCGACCTCGCTATGGACTCTCTCGACAAGGTGGCACTCCAGGGATTCATCGAGCAGACTTTCGGTGTGGCAATGCAGACCGATGTGCTTGCTGCCTTCCCTAATGTAGGTGCTATCGCCGAGTATCTCGCTGAAAAGAAGACACGCATGGAGGTGGAAGATATCGACTGGCATAAACTTCTCCATAAGGAGTCGTCGCATCTGAAACTGCCAAAGACATCGGCATTGATGCTCAACTTCGCAAAGACATTCCGCTTTGTAGCAAAGAAGATGTTCGACTATGAGATTATCGGTACTGAGAATATCCCTGAGAACGGTCCGTTTATCCTTGCACCAAACCATCAGAGTTTCCTCGATGCACCACTCGCTGTGGCAGGTCTCAGCGATGAGGTCATCCATAGCATCTACTTCTACGCAAAGAAGGATCATATCCAGGGACCACTGATGAAGTATCTTGCCAGCACCAATAACATCATCATCATGGACATGAGTACCCTGAGCGACTCTATCCAGTTGCTCGGTGAGGTGTTGAAGCAGGGCAAGAATATCTGCATCTTCCCAGAGGGCACCCGTACACGCGACGGAAAGGTGGGTGAGTTCAAGAAGACCTTCGGCATCCTTGCCAAGGAAATCAATGTGCCGATAGTGCCAATCCGTATCACCGGTGCCTATGAGGCGATGCCACGAGGCCGATTCCTCCCACGCTGTCATAAGGTCACTGTGGAGTATCTCCCTGTAATCATGCCACAGGAGAATGACACCTACGAATCATTATCAGAAAAGACCCGCGAGGCAATATTGTAATAATATGGAAGTAATACCAAGTTTCCAGGTTGATCATACCGATCTCCAGCCTGGTATCTATATCTCTCGTCAGGATGCGGTGGCCGACACCTGTTTCACCACCTACGACATCCGTATGACCGCCCCAAACCATGAGCCAGCCGTCAATCCGGCGGCTCTCCATACCATCGAGCATCTTGTAGCCACCTATCTCCGCAACCACGACGAGTGGAAGGAGAACATCATCTACTGGGGACCGATGGGATGTATGACCGGCAACTATCTAATCGTGAAGGGAGCCTATCCTTGCGAGGAGATTCGC
>JAZQOD010000105.1:0-12811 GCA_045627685.1 Prevotella sp.
CTTTGCCACGATGGCTGAGAATCCGCCGAGGAAGTTGACGCCCACCTCTTTAGCCGCGCGATCGAGTGTCTGTGCTATGCGCACGAAGTCGTCGGTGGTTTTGCAGCATGCGCTGCCCACGATGGCTGCGGGGGTGATGGATATTCGTTTGTTGACGATAGGCACGGCAAACTCGCGTGATATGTCCTCACCGGTTTTGACGAGGTCTTTCGCCAGTCGTGTTATTTTGTTGTATATGTTCTGGCATGTGGTGTCCAGGTTGTTGTCGGCGCAGTCGAGGAGACTGATACCCATGGTGATGGTGCGCACATCCAGATTTTCCTGCTCAACCATTCTGTTGGTTTCGAGCACTTCGGAAATGTTGATCATTATTTGGGAAGTTATGGGAATTTAAGGGAAGTTAAGGGACGAATCTTTAAATACGGTGCATCACATTGAATATTTCCTCGAGTTGGCATTTGATCTGCACGCCGGTGTTGGTGCCGATCTCTGTGATTTCCTTGATGACGGTGTCGAATGGTTTCTCGCATTTCGCCAGATCTACGATCATCATCATGTTGAAGAATTCCTGTACGGTGGTCTGCGAGATGTCGAGGATGTTGATCTGCTGTTCAGCGAGATATGTGCACACTTTGGCGATGATGCCGACTGTGTCCTTACCTACGACGGTAATGATTGCTCTTGTCATGATTTTATATATTTGTTGTTATCCTTATGCAGAAAATATGCGTAATTTGCGATGTTGCTGTTATTTATTTAAATAAGCGGCTGCAAATTTACGCATATTTTTTCAATTATGCAAGAAAATGGTGCATAATTTTAAAGACAATTGTACACTCTGATAAACTTAAGAAACTTCTTAAGGGGGGGCTAAGGCGTAGCCGAATCCAGAATCCTCTGCAAGCGCTCACGCTTACGCTCCTTCTTCGACCTACCCCCATGGTCCAGTTTCAGCAACTTACTCACACCCCAGACCGCCAGTCCCAGCAGATTCGCACCACCACCCGGGTCGATACTCTGCAACTCGCGGTCTGTTTTCGTACCACCAAAACCCATGCTCACCGCGTTCGGGTTCACCTTCAGCCCAGCATGGCCGTTCACCTCCACCTCATCAAGCATGAACGTGCGGCGAATCATCACAATCGTGTCCGGCAGCGCCTCAAAATCAAACACAGCCCGGTCGTACACCTCGTGAGCAAAAATCACCTCGCCCACCTGAGGCATCACCACAAACTGTCCCCTCTGGTCGGTATATCCCAGTTCCTCGCCGGCATTGCCCACCACAGCCTTCACCACCGGATTGCCCGTCTGGTCGTCGATGAGCGTCACACGCCTCTGCCCCCAGGCACACCCCAGGCAGCACAAAAACAATAATATGGCAAACGGTCGTTTCATAAACTCAACATTGATTTCCGGTGCGAAATTACCAACAAATCCGTGTATCTGCAAACCCTCGGCGTTAAACATTGCAAGGATTAAAAAATCTTTCCTAAAATAAATACCAATTAACAATGCCCTCGGCTTCGGACACGAAAAAAGGCGCAATGAACCGATCATCACGCCTTTTGAGTGAGTATTTATTTGGGGGATTGATTAGAACTCGATGATGAGCGTAGCACGTGCTTCAAGGTCGAGGTCGCCTGTCAAATCGACAGCCTTGCCGGTGATGACATCGCGTGCCGACTTCTTCTCACCAATGATCTCAGCATAGCGCTCCACATCCATCTGTGCAGCCTTGTCCTGACCGTTCACGATGGTCATGCAGGTCTTGCCGTCATACTGACGGGCAATGACATACACACCCTTGTGAGGGATGAACTGAATCATACGGCCCTTTGTCACGAGGTCATTGCCCTGACGCCAGTGGAGGAGGGTAGAGAGCCATGTGAAGGCAGCATTCTCCTCGGCTGTGCGACCTTCGGCAGTGAACTTGTTCTCGGCATCGCCCGGGAATCCGCCAGGGAAGTCGCAGCGCACATATCCGTCGGTCTTCTCCTTCGTGCCGTTCATCAGCACCTCCGTTCCATAGTAAAGCTGAGGAATACGGTTGCAGGTGAGCAAAATCGCAAGGCCCTGCTGCAGTTTCTTCACATCCTTGCCCTTGCCGAGGAAACGGTCGGTGTCGTGGTTCTCGAGGAATGCCATCACACTCGATGGGTTGGCGTAGAGGTAGTCATAAACAAAGTTGTTATACACCCTGTTCATACCATTGTTCCATGGGTCGGTGTCCTCGTTCTTCGCCTGATTGATGCGGTCGAAGAAAGCGAAATCCATCACGGTGTTCAGATATGAGTTCTTCTCCGAGAGTTTCGAATCCTTCTGCAAAGCAGCGGTATAGGCTGGTTCCACAACCCACGACTCGCCCACGACATTATAGTTTGGATACTCCTCGTTGATTTCCTTCATCCAGCGAGCCATACCATCATAGTCGGCGTATGGATATGTGTCCATGCGGATTCCGTCGATACCCACCGTCTCTATCCACCACTTTGAATTCTGGATGAGGTAGGTCATCACATGAGGGTTGCGCTGGTTGAGGTCAGGCATTGAAGGCACAAACCATCCATCGACAGTCTCTGCGAGATCTACCTTCGAAGCGTATGGATCAACCGTCGGGGTGAGCTTGTAGCTTGTCTGCTTGTACAGTTTGTTTATACCACCCGCGTAGGTCGTCGACTGTCCCGGAGTGTCGGCAGCCTTTGCCTCCTTTGGAGCAAAGAGCCACTCGCTATTGTTGAGCCAATCCTTTGAAGGCAGGTCGCTCAACCAAGGGTGGTCGAAACCGCAGTGGTTGAAAATCATATCCATCACCACCTTCAGACCTATAGCGTGAGCCTCGTCGATGAGTTGGCGATACTCCCCGTTCGAACCGAAACGTGGGTCGATGCGATAGTAGTCGGTGGTGGCATAACCGTGGTATGTGCTCACATTGCCATGGTCAGGCGAGTCGTTCTCGAGAACCGGAGTGAACCACAATGCCGTCACGCCCAGTTCCTTGAAATAATCCAGATGTTCGCGTATGCCCGCGAGGTTTCCACCATGGCGCAGTGAAGGCTGTGTGCGGTCCACACGATAAGCCGACTTGATGCCCTCGGCAGTCACCTTTCCTCCGCGTCCCTTCATCGTGTTGTCCGCCATGCGGTTCATCTTCGACCCCTGTGCAAAGCGGTCAGGCATGAGCATATAGAGCACATCAGAGTTGTCGAAACCCTTACGTTCATATCCCGCCATCTCGCGCTCGAGGAGAGGGTAGTTTATAACCTGCTTCTTCTTGCCGAGAGTGAGGCTGATAGGCATCTCGCCAGCCTTCGCACCAGTGAGATCCACATATACGATAAGGTAGTTTGGCGACTCCAGTCGAGCCACATCTGTGACCTTCGCCCCTGCATAGTCTATGCTCACCTGAGCCTCGCGTATGCCCTCGCCGTGGAGCATGATCTGCAGTTGGGTGTTCTTCATCCCCACGAACCAATTGGCAGGCTCAACGCGGTCAACCACAGGAACTGTCTTCTTTGCCGCGAAAATATTCAAAAAACTAAATGCCATAAAGGCTACCAATAAAATTTTTTTCATTTTTATTTCTTTATTATTAATGCTGATTGGGCTGGTACCACCGCTAAGTTACCCTTTACTCTGTCTATGCCGTTTTCATCGATTTTGATATTGCGACAAACAACAGTATAATCGCCCTCAGGGATTGCCACCTCACGAGGCTGGCGGTTGCTGTTCAGGATGACGATGATCTTCTCCCACGAGTCGCCCACAGCCTTGCCGTTCAACTCCCATGCCACCACATTCTCGGAAGTCTCGAGGAAATGCAAGTTCTTTCTCACCAATGCCGCATCGCCCATACGGAACGCCTTGTGGTTCTGGCGCATGTGGATGAGGTTGCTATAATACGAGAACACCTGTGGATAGCGCTCGAGGTTCGACCAGTCGAGGTGGTTGATAGAATCAGGCGAGTTATACGAGTTGTGCACTCCCTTCTTGTCGCGAAGCATCTCTTCGCCCGAAAGCATGAACGGCACACCCTGAGACGTGAATACGGCTGTCTGAGCAAGCAGGTCGAGGCGAATCAGTTCGTCCTCCTTGATATTCGGGATAGACATCTTCAGTCGGTCCACAAGACATGGGTCATCGTGACAACTCACATACGAGATGTGCTGAGCAGGCGACTTTGTCCATGGTTCGCGGTCGCATTTCACATCAGGATGAGCAATGGCACCAACGATACCAAACTTCACAACTTCCTCATTGCCAGCCACTCCACCGAGGAATGCCGCCTGATGATTGTCGAAGAACGGACCGCGGAGAGCATCTCGCAAATCGTCAGAGAATGCAGCAATACCATCCAGTTTGTATGTCACTGCCTTCATCGCCAGTTTGTCCTGAGGATAGGCACATGTGCCCGCACTCCAGCCCTCGCCGTAGATGAAGATTGAAGGATTCACCTTATTCACTTCCGCGCGTATGAGGTTCATTGTCTCAATATCGTGGATACCCATCAAATCGAATCGGAAACCGTCGATGTGATATTCCTTTGCCCAATACATCACCGACTCAATCATGAACTGGCGCATGAGTGGCTTTTCGCTCGCTGTCTCATTTCCGCAACCCGAACCATTCGAGTATTTGCCCTGAGTCTGCTCAATTCCACCCGAAACACCCTTGCCCTTTTCTGCCAGACGATAGTAATAATCAGGATATGTGCGCTGGAAATTGCTGCCGTCCACATTATTGCAGTGGTTATATACCACATCGAGGATGACACGGATGCCAGCCTTGTGGAGAGCCATCACCATGCGTTTGAACTCATTGATACGGGCTTCAGGCGAATAAGGATTGGTTGAGTATGAACCCTCAGGCACATTATAGTTCAGTGGGTCATAGCCCCAGTTGTATTTGTTCTCGCCGAGGTTTGTCTCATCGATAGTGGCGAAGTCGAACGAAGGCAGGATATGCACTGCATTGATGCCCAGAGCCTTCAGGTGGTTGAGCGCCTTCGGATCCTCCAGGGCAATGAACTTTCCACCATTCTCAATGCCCGAAGAAGCATCGATAGAGAAATCGCGATGGTGCATCTCGTATATCACGAGGTCGCATGGTGAGGCTGTCTTCAACTGGCGGTCTTTCTCCCAACCCTCAGGATTGGTGTTCTGCATGTCGATCACACAGCCACGTTTGCCATTAACGCTTACAGCCTTGGCGAAAACACCTGGACACTCGCCCTTGCCTATGTCAAAGGTGTAATAGGTGTAAGGAGCCAGGTTCTTTACCGAAGCCTTCCAGCGGTTCTTGTCTATACGCTTCATTTTCAGCGTCTTGACAGGCGTCTTGTCATCAGCCTTGCTGTATATGCGAAGTATAGGAGCCTTTGGCGCATTAAGATGGAACACGGTCTTCTCGCTCGAGTACTCAACTTCGTTGAAGACTGTCTGTGCTGAAGCGAAAAGAGGAAGCATCATCATTATTGATAGGATTATTTTCTTCATTGTTTTGTTCTATTAAAAACACTAATTACTCCCCTCTCCTCGTGGGAGAGGGGCTGGGGGTGAGGCCCTTTACCTTCCCGCCTCACTCACCATTGCTCTGACCTTACCGCAGAATGCCTCATTCTTCATGAGATCTTCGAGGCTGATATGCATACGGTAACGCCAGTAGTGCTTTGGATTAGCAGGAATATTGATACGCTCGGCATCAGCATCGGCAAGTCGGATGTCCTCATCGATAGCCAGCCAATCCTGAATACTGATCACTGCAAGCATTGAAGGACAATTTAGATGCTGTGCAACCACATCCTTTGCGACCCAACCCGGCATTGGATGAGGAGCCTCGCCCTGGTTGTGGAGCATATTGTTGAAATAGTCCTGAGTACGCTCATAGTCCTCATCCCACCACTGACGGAGTGTTGACATATCATGGGTGGTGATGGTTGCTACCGAGCGGTATGGATTGCGCGAGAGATAGCCGAAGCGAACCTTCGGATCCTTTGGCATCGACTGGATTTCGAGCGAGAGAATCTTCTGTTCGTCCATAATCCAAGGCACGCAGTCTGGCACCATTCCGAGGTCCTCGGCACAAACGAGCATGCGTGTTGCCTGAACCAACTTTGGCAGTTTCTTCGCTGCCTCACGATACCAGAACTGGTTGTTTCGACGATAATAATAATCATTGTATAGATTGTTGAACGGATCCTTGTCGCAATCCCACAGTGACTCGTAGATAAGGCTCAGCTGGGCAGTGATACGTGGGTGGAACTTGTTCTCATCCTTCTTGTCGCGCAGGAACAGAACATTGCTCACCAGTGAGTACAAACCATCGCGGATAAGCACAGCCTCAGGAGTGGTCTGACCAGCGAAATATGCCTCGATCTTGCGCTGGGTGTCAAACTCTGGTTTGAGGTCGTACACATCATCGTGTGCCACATTGAGGAACTCCTTCTTCACCATATCCTTCATCCCGCCAAAGTTGCGGTCGAGCATCCATTCTGTGATGAAAGGCTTTGTGAAATGCTCCTCCTGGAAATGCAATCCGTAACTCTCAATCTCCTCCACACTCATGCCGAGCGATGGTGAGAATTGGCCCAGCAAACCGTGAACGCTCTCGATAGGAATCTCCCAGATACGGAAGAATCCGAGCACATGGTCGATACGGTATGCATCGAAGAATTTCTGCATGTTGCGGAAACGACGCACCCACCACTGACAGTTGTCGGCCACCATCTCATCCCAGTTGTATGTAGGGAATCCCCAGTTCTGACCATCCACAGAGAAATCATCTGGTGGAGCACCAGCCTGACCGTTCATGTGGAAATATTTTGGTTCCATCCATACATCGCAACCGTGACGGTTCACACCGATAGGAATATCACCCTTGAGGATGATGTGCTTATGGCTTGCGTATTCGTGGGCTGAGTGCATTTGGGTGTTCAGGATGAACTGCACGAAATAGTAGAATTCCACATTCTTGTATGCCTTGGTGCGTGAATTGCTCAACGCCTTGCGCTCACTCTCGTCCCACTGGTTGTGGTCAGGCCACTGTGAGAAATCGGCAGTACCGTTCAAATCGCGCAAGTAGCAATACTGTGCATAAGGCACAAGCCACTCTTGAGTTTCTGCAAAGAATGCCTTGTATTCCTCGCCTGCCATCATCTTTTTTCCTTCCTGAGCAAAGAGCAATCTGAGGTATTCAGTCTTGCTATTGTTCACTGCCTCATAGTCAATCTGTGACAATGCGTTCAACTCCTTCTGCAGTTTTGCAAAGCGCTCGGCAGCTTCCTTGTCCTTCAATGCAGGCAACTGACGCAGATCTACATATTGTGGATGGAGCGCAAAGATAGAGATACAACTATATGGATAAGAGTCGGTCCATGTGTGAGTAACAGTGGAGTCGTTGATAGGCAATACCTGAAGTACACGCTGACCTGTAGAATGTACATAGTCGATCATCATCTTCAAATCACCGAAGTCGCCCACACCGAAACTTCCCTCACTGCGGAGAGAGAATACCGGTACGAGAGTACCTGCCAGACGACGGTTAGGGAATGGGAAGAAAGCCTGGTCGAGTTCATATACAACCACTTCGTTTGCCTGCATTCCCGGAACTTCGAGAGTGCGGTTGTTGCCGGTCTCCCAGATAGGAGCAACCTCCCAGTTGTCGTTGATGACAACAAACTTCATGTCAACTTTTTGGTCGAAGAATGGAGCCGCATCAACATCCACAACCCATTCGTTGTAGTTCTGCTCTTCCATCTTCACCGCCTTCGACAGGTCCCAGAGTCCGAGACTCTCGCAACCGCCAACGACTGCCAATGTCTCGCCTGCGCGCAGTTGTGGCGCGCGTACCTTAATTTTTACTGTCTTGCTGTATTCCGTCTTCTTCAGTTCGTGACGCTCGCGACGGTTTACACAATCTGTGAAAGCCGAACTGTAGAGATAGGCATCCTCAGGCATCGAAGTCCAGCGGTCGTAGATGTTATAGTTGGTGGCTTTCTCTGCATTCATCTTCAAACGGTGAGGCTCGGTAAGCCACTCATGGCGCTGCTCGTTTCCGTCGCAATCGACAGAATAGAAATAGTTAAGCACTGCGCCCTTTGCAAGACGCTGTTTGTTGAGATGACATGTCCAGTGAAGACCGTCAGTTGTGCCCATACGATACTGCACAACCTTACCGTTTTCCTGAAGGTTGAGAACAAGCTGTTCACCATAGACAGTATGGTATTCTATATTGAAATTCAGTTTCATATATTATATGTATTTATTTTTCTTTGATAGCAAACACAGCAACAGCACCTAAGCAGAGCAGGATACCAGATACGCAGAGCATCATAACCTGGCTACCCACCATTCCAAGGATGACACCGCCACAAACGGCAGCAACGATCTGTGGAAGGCAGATTGTGCAGTTGAAGAGACCGAGATATGTACCCATCTTAGGGTTGCCCTGAAGAGCATTGGTGAAGAATACGAATGGGAACGCAAGCATTGCAGCCCAACCGCATCCAACGAGCAGATAACTGCCGAAGAGTACATACTGATTGGTTACCCAAAGCATGCTGATGAAACCAAGACCACCAAGCAGCAAACTCAGACTATAAGCCAGTTTGTCGGAATGGAGCATCTTCGACAGGAATGGGATGAATGCTGCCCAGAGAACACTGCCCACAGCCTGAATGGCATAGACAACGCCATTCCAATTGCCTGCCTCCTGATAACCAGCAGAATGCACATCGGTAGTACCCCAGCACTGGTCAGCGATAGCGCCAGTAGAATATGTCCACATATACATGAATGCAGCCCAGCAGAAGAACTGCACAAGACCGATTGACACAAACGTGTAGCCGATCGAAGGTTTCTTGCTTGCAGGCTTCTCAACGACGGCATCTGTGCTTTCCTCTTCTGCCTCGCCAGAATATTCTGCCATCTGCTCAGGTGTATATTCCTTAACCTTTAAAGTGGTATAGATTACACAAAGGATAAGGATGGCGGCACCGATATAGAACGAGTAGATTACCGAGTTTGGAATAACACCCTCTGGTGCTATGTTCTGCACTCCGAGGAATGTGAATATATAAGGGAATAGATAGCCCACAACGCTACCCGCATTGCAGAGGAACGATTGGATGGAGTATGCCTGAGTCTTCTGTTTGTTGTTCACCATGTCGCCAACCATCATCTTGAAAGGTTGCATGGCGATGTTGATGCTTGTGTCGAGGAACATCAGTGAGAACAATCCGAACATCATCGAACCGGTCAGTCCCCAGAGCACCACTTGTGTTGTCAGTCCCAGAGAGCCGGCATTTGGAAGCATTATCATCACAGCAACAGCGATGATAGCACCGATGAACAGGTAAGGAATGCGGCGTCCCCAGCGGCACCATGTCTTGTCAGAGAACAATCCCACCAATGGCTGGACGATCATTCCCATCAATGGAGGGAGAATCCAGAAGAAACTCAACTGGTGTGGGTCTGCGCCGAGAGTGGCGAAGATTCGTGAAATGTTAGCACTCTGGAGAGCATAAGCAATCTGCACTCCAAAGAATCCGAAACTGAGGTTCCATAATCCCCAGAAACTCATGTCAGGTTTTTGTTTCATAGCAATGTATCTTTATTTTGTTTTATCTCGTTGACTGTCTCACAATGAGTCGTGTTCTGACAATTCTCTTTTCGATACTGTCTTTTGGTATAGTTCCTTCCACTTTATTGATGAGGATATTTGCCGCCTGGCGACCGATTTCCACTCCACGCTGTTCAACGGTAGTAAGTGTTGGATCGCAAGCCGTGGAGTTGTTACTGTTGGTGAAACCACATATCGACAGATCCTGTGGAATGCGATATCCCATTCGCTTTGCTGTTGTGAGGATGCCGATTGCCGTCTCGTCGTTCACAGCAAAGAATGCGTCAGGAACCTCTTCCTGTTCAAGAATCTCGTGTGCTACCTGTTCTGCATCCGGACGGTTGTCGCAAATTCTTTGGAATCGTTCGTCTATTGTGAGACCGGCCTTGCGCAGTGCGTCGCAGTAGCCGTTGAATCGGTTTTTTGAAATCTCAAGATTCTTCGGCGAACCGAAATATGCTATATGCCGGCAACCAGTATCTATGAGATGTTTCACAGCATTGAAAGCCCCCTGATAGTCATCGACAACCACACGGCTCGCATTCACGCCCGTACATATTCTATCATAGAAGATAAGCGGAATGCCGGCAGATATAAGCCGTTCGAAATGAGAGTATTCGCGAGTGTCTTTTGCTTGCGAAACAATCACTCCACACACCTTGTTTTCAAAGAACTTCCGACAGATTTCAGCCTCATGCTTGTACATCTCGCCACTCTGTGCCACCATCAGCGAATATCCCTTTGCAGAAGCCTCTTGGTCAATGCCGCTAAGGATTGAAGAGAAATAGTAATGGGTGTACTCCGGAATGATGACACCAATGGTTTTCGTAGGACGGATTTTTGAGGTACGCAGACTCTCAGCAATGAGATTCGGACTGAAATCGTGCTCTTTTGCGTAAGCCTGGATTTCATCACGTTTCTCCTTGCTGATACGAGGACTGTTCTTCAATGCGCGCGACACAGTTGCCACTGAAACTCCCGTCGCACGAGCTATGTCCTTCATCGTGATTGATGCATTGTCGTTAGCCATAATAGATGAAAGTTGATTACAAAATTACGTTATATATATCAAATATAGAGAAAACTTGATTATAATCTATAGTATTTTATTATGTAAACGATTGCACACGCATTTTATTGTTTTTTGTCAAAAAAATATTTTTCTTTGGCGATTACATAGTAATTTTGCAAACTGAATGAAAGCCTAAAGGTTAAATTGTGCCTAAAATACTACTAATCAGTACTTTTGAGGTACTCTTGTTCCTTGGTCCGAATCATAATCAACTTTTAATAATAACTAAAATTTCAAAATGATGAAGCAAGTAAAATTTACATTGCCTCTGAGAATGATGGTCATTGTTTTTGGCCTCATTCTTTCAGCAAGTGCCTTTGCACAGCAGATTACTGTCAATGGTCACGTTAAGGATGGTACTGGCGAAGACATCATTGGTGCAACCGTCCGTGTCGCAGGACAGGATGGTGGCGTGGTGACCGACTTCGACGGAAACTTTACCATTCAAGCTAATCAGGGCGCAACACTGACTGTTGCCTACATCGGTTATGAAACCGCTACAGTAACAGCTGCGCCACAGGTAGAAGTAACACTCCATGAAGAGAGTGCACAGTCTCTTAATGAGATTGTTGTCATCGGTTATGGTGTTGCAAAGAAATCCGACCTCACCGGTTCTGTTACAGCAATGAAGCCAGACTCAAAAAACAAGGGTTTGGTAGTCAATGCTCAGGATATGATGCAGGGTAAGATTGCCGGTGTGAATGTCAATTCAAACGATGGTACTCCTGGTGGTGGTGCAAAGATCCGTATCCGTGGTGGTTCTTCACTCTCGGGTAGCAACGATCCACTCATCGTTATCGATGGTATGGCTATGGATAACGCTGGTGTGAAAGGTCTTTCTAACCTCCTTTCTATGGTTAACCCACAGGATATCGAGTCTTTCAATGTTTTGAAGGATGCATCTGCAACAGCTATCTACGGTTCACGTGGTTCTAACGGTGTCATCATCATCACCACAAAGAAGGGCCGCAAGGGTATGAAACCACAGGTATCATACTCTGGAAGCGTTACAATGAGCCACAATAAGGGTAAGATTGATGTAATGACAGGCGACGAGTATCGTCAGTTCATCCACAACCTCTATGATGGCGATCCAAACTACGAGAATGCAGTAAATGCACTCGGTACAGCAAACACAGACTGGCAGGATCTCATCTTCCGTACAGCATACAGCCACGACCATAATGTGACAGTAAGCGGTGCAGTGAAGAATCTTCCTTACCGTGTTTCTCTCGGTTATACAGATCAGGAGGGTACACTCAAGAACTCAGACTTCCAGCGTACTACTCTCGCAGTAAACCTCAACCCATCTCTCTTGAATGATCACCTCAACCTCAACCTCAATGGTAAGGGTATGTACGCTCATTCTACATACGCTGATGGTGGTGCTGTAGGTGCTGCTGTTGCTTACGACCCAACACAGAGCCCTTACGCTTACACTTCAAAGTATCACAACGATATGTTTGCTGCTGACGGCACAAACGCTGCTGATGTATTGAAGAACTTCGGTGGTTACTTCCAGTGGGTAAGCAATGGTTCTGCTCTTAAGGATGATACTTACAAGTACACATACAACAACCTCGCTCCAAAGAACCCACTCGATATGCTCAACAGCCGTGATGACCGTGCTAACAGCTACGCATTCATCGGTACTGCTGAGGTTGATTACAAGGTTCATGGTTTCGAGGATCTCCGTTTGCACATGACAGGTGGTGCTGATATTTCTTACGGTAAGCAGAACACCGATGTTTCTCCATATTCAGCAAACGCTATCTACTACGGTTCTTATGGCTGGGAGGATATCAAGAAGCGTAACCTCTCATTCAACGCATACGCTCAGTATTATAAGGACTTCGCTAAGACTCAGCACTTCGATATCATGGGTGGTTACGAGTGGCAGCACTTCTGGCGTGAGGTCAACAACGCTTACACCGGTTACTATCGTCCAACATACAATGATTCTTCGCTCGCTGGTAAGGAACACGAGCCAAGCACATACCTCTACCGTACAGAGAGTTACCTCGTTTCGTTCTTCGGTCGTATGAACTATACTGCTTTCGATCGTTACATGCTCACAGCAACAGTTCGTCGTGATGGTACTTCTCGTTTCAAGAATCACTGGTC
>JAZQOD010000106.1:0-38131 GCA_045627685.1 Prevotella sp.
CTATCAATCTGCAGAAACTCAGCGCAGACCTTCTTTATGAGGGTAATATGAAGCACGATTATCTGCAACTGCTTCCAAAGGCTGCTCTGCGATATGAGTTCACCAAGGAGAACAATATTTACGCATCGGCTTCAAAGGGTATGCGTTCGGGCGGATACAATGTCCAGATGTTCTCCGATCTTCTTGAGGGTGCTCTGCGTAGCAGTATGATGAGTGGCGTGAAGAATGGCGTGAATTCCTACCTCGATATGATGAAGGATTTCGGCATGCCTGAACAGGTCGTTGAATCTGTAAAACAGATGGTCACTGGCAATATTCCTGATGTAGAGGCACCTTCTGTTGATGGCGTTGCCTACAAACCTGAATACTCTTGGAACTACGAGGTGGGCACACATCTCTCATTCCCTGAGGCTCGCCTGCAGTTGGACGCAGCGGTTTTCTATGTTGACACACGTAACCAGCAGATTGCCCGTTTTGCGGCATCAGGTCTCGGTCGCCAGATGGTGAACGCAGGCAAGAGCGAGAGTTATGGCGGTGAGATGTCACTCACATGGCGCCCGCTCGAGGCGCTCTCGTTGATGGCAAACTACGGTTTTACCCACGCCACATTCAAGGAATATGCTGTAAGCGAGACTGTTGACTACTCCGGCAACTATGTGCCATACGTTCCACAGCACACAGTGAACGTGGATGCTGCTTACACATTTGATATTAAGGGCGGTGAACTGATAAAGGACCTTACTCTCGGTGTCAACTACACCGGTGCGGGCAAGGTGTACTGGACTGAGAGCAACAATGCTGCGCAGGATTTCTATTCACTTCTCGGTGCTCGTGCTACACTCTCAGGAAAGTGGGCTGATCTTACTCTTTGGGCGAAGAACATCACCAATACCAAATACAACACTTTCTATTTCGAGAGTGCATCACGCGGATTTGAACAGCATGGCAAACCGTTCCAGGTAGGCATTGATCTAAAAATCAAGTTTTAAGAAACCCCATCCCCAGCCATCCCCGTAATGGGGGTGAGGCTTCTTATATGATGATTACTTTAATATAATCTTTCAGATGAAATATGGAATTGCCGAAGCCCCCTTGGGAGTCGGAAACGAGAAGGATGGTCTGGCGGCCATCCTTTAGTTTTGGGCCTAAACACATTCCCTCGTAGTTGGCAATGCCACGACGGGTGATATTCAGTCGTGTCACCTACTCGGTAACAAACTGTTTCTTCATTGCCAGTTCACAAACGGCTTTATTAATGACCTGATGCATTGAAATCGCCGATGAAACCGCAGGATTTACGCGATAAATCTTATTGCGGACATAACTGCCGAGATACTTTTTCGCTACAAAGAGCTCACGCTCAAGTACTAACAGAGTGCCATCCTCAAGCACTGTCATTGCCGGTATTCCGAAGGCTATCTGAAGGGGAGCCTTTTTCGCTGAAGGGGCATCGGTAAGATACAGATACTGGCTACCGACATTGAGATTTTCATCAAACGACTGGATTCGGATTTTGGCAGGAACACTGTTGCTGAACGAAGAAACATCGCCATCGGCTTTGAGTGTGTTCTCAGTACAAGTGTAGAACACATTGTTGGCATTGTCATAAGCCAAAGCCTCAAAACCATAATTAGGAACAATACTGCCTTTACCCATTTCCAAAGGCACGGCAAGTTCACGACCAGTGGGAATTCCGTTGAGGTTGTATTCAAGAACACGCTGATCGTCTTCCGCACTTATAAAGATGTTCTTTCCCGTAAACACAATCCCCTCGGCATCACGAGCCTTCAACGGGGAGGCATGGAAGGCAATATTCTCTACACTCTTTATCTTGCCATTCTTCTCATCAACGACTATCCTCACTTCACTCCATCCGTCGGTTGGTTGCTTGTCACTGACGATAGCATAACGGTCATCACCAAGAGGGGTAATACCACTGTAATTTGCCGATGGAACCGCCCATTTTTGAAGATTACGTTGCTTCTTCTGCTTTGTCTGTGCAACAGAAGATACTGACAATGAGAGAAGCACAAAGAGGATATAAAGTCGGATTTTCATTGCTGAGAGATTATGGGATTGGGATGTTACACTTCGGTGATGCTTTGACTTACGATATAGCCCATTGTCCATGCAGCCTGGAGGTTGAAGCCTCCGGTGATGGCATCAATATCGGTTACTTCTCCTGCGAAGAACAATCCCGGATAGTTCTTACATTCCAGGGTGTTGAGGTTGAGATTGCTGAACGCCACACCACCACAGGTCACGAACTCATCCTTGAACTGGCCTTTTCCCGTTATTGCATAGAGATCGTTGGTGAGAAGCGATGCCAGACGGTTCATCTGCTTCGGACCTACCTCCTGCCAACGCTTCTGGGCTGTTAGTCCCACCTTATTAATAATATATAACCAATGACGCTGGTTGAACACACGAGGATATTCCGACGACAGTTGTTTCTGTGGATTGCCATTCTGGATTTCCGTCAGGATGGAAAAGACCTCGCTCTCCTTCTGCTCACCAAACCAGTTTACGGAGAGTTCCGCCTTGTAGTCATGTTCTGCCAGATGACGGGCTGCGTACGACGAGAGTTTCAGTATGGCTGGACCCGATAACCCCCAATGGGTAATGAGCAGTGCTCCCTCGGCTTGCAGTTTTGTGCCTGAGAGGCGCGCTGTCACTGGTTCCACGACAGTACCCATGAGAGCATGGAGATCAGTATCGGCAATATTGAATGTGAACAGAGAAGGCACTGGTAGGAGGGTTTCGAGTTCTGCACCGGTGATAGCAAACGGCAATGGTTGCTTCGCACCACCAGTGGTTACCACAACATGAGTGGCAGCAAAAGAGGAAGGGCCGGATGGGGAATCCGTAGCGATTGTGAAATCATTATCGCCATTCACCGTGACGCCAGTCACTTTGGTGTTCAGTATGAGTCGCACTCCTAGGCGCTGCATCAGTCGGAGAAGGGTGTTCACAATCTCCATCGCGTCTTGTGAGACTGGGAAAACGCACTCGTCCTCTTGTGTGAGGAGTCGCACGCCTTCACGTTCAAACCATTCCATAGTGTCCTCATTGGAGAACACTTTCAGTCCTCGCTTCATGAATTTCTCTCCACGAGGATAGGCTTGTTTTGGACTACGGATATTGAGAAACGAGTTAGTGAGGTTACAACGGCCACCACCGGTTATCGCCACTTTCGCAAGAGCCTTTGTCTTGCTTTCAAGCACGATAACCTCGGCATCAGGACATCTGCGTTTCAGATTGACAGCACAGAAACATCCGGCAGCACCGGCACCAATGATTACAACTCGCATCAGGAATGACTCCGATTCTTCACTTTTCACTCATTACTTTTCACTTAACGCCCCGCTACATCGTGGCATAATCGGTAAGCAGAGCAAGGGCTTTGTTCTCTTCTGCCTCCATTATCTCGCGCTCACCAGGACCTTTATCGTTGATGCCACAGAGGTGGAGGATGCCGTGGATAATGACACGATGGAGTTCCTCCTCGTAAGTCTTACCGAACTTCTCGGCATTTGTACGGACAGTGTCGAGCGAAATCACGAGATCACCATTGATGATATCATCCTCGTCGTAATCGAAGGTTATAATATCGGTGTAGTAGTTATGCCCAAGATACTCGTTATTGACCTCAAGAATCTTCTCATCATCACAGAAGAGGTACCCCACCTCTCCTACCTTACGCCCATAGGTGGCAGCAACGGCTCTTATCCATTTTGTCACCTCACGACGCTTGATGCCTGGCATCTTGATATTCTCTGAATTGTATGTTATCATAATGAAGATAATTCTTTTCTGACGATAGTACTTGATAGTTCCTCCAATCCGGGTTCGGCAAGAAACAGCACTGTCTCAATGCCTCCATGCAGTTTGTTCCATTCCGCCTGTTGCTGCTCATACACGAAATCAGTGGCATTACGCACACCTTTCACTATATATCCTGCATCATGCCTCTTTGCAAAATCGATTGTGAGGTCATCGTATGCCTCAACGGTGATATCCGGGAAAGCCGCCTTGATACGTTCTATGCGCTCCTCGACAGAAAACATATACTGCTTGTCGGGATTCACGCCAATACCTACAACCACCTCATCGAAGAGAGCGAGCGCCCTGCGAACGATGCTTGCATGCCCCTCGTGGAACGGATCGAATGAACCAACATAAATAACCTTTCTCATATACTACCCGAACAAATCCGGTTCGCCGGCAGCACTGCCGATGATGTTTCTGCCGAAATGGCGATATGCCAACTCTGTTGCCATACGACCACGAGGTGTACGCTTGATGAAACCCTCCATGATAAGGAACGGCTCATATACTTCCTCCACTGTACCGCCGTCCTCACCGATGGCTGTCGCAATGGTGCTGATGCCCACCGGACCACCACGGAACTTGTCGATGATGGTAAGGAGAATCTTGTTGTCTATCTCGTCAAGACCATAGCGGTCGATGTTCAGTGCGGTGAGGGCCATCTGTGCGATAGGCATGTCAATACGACCGGTTCCCTTCACCTGGGCGAAGTCACGCACACGACGGAGCAAGGCGTTGGCGATACGAGGCGTGCCGCGTGAACGACGGCTTATCTCACCTGCTGCATCATCATCAATAGGTACTTGCATGATGGCTGCCGAACGCTTGATGATTCGCTTCAATGTGTCAGGATCGTAGTATTCCAGATGAAGGTTGATACCAAAGCGGGCACGGAGCGGAGCGGTGAGCATACCACTACGGGTTGTGGCTCCTACGAGGGTGAACGGATTGAGGTCAATCTGTATTGAGCGTGCCGACGGACCTTTGTCTATCATTATATCAATACGATAGTCCTCCATTGCTGAATAGAGATACTCCTCAACGATTGGGTTCAGTCGGTGAATCTCATCGATGAAAAGCACATCGTTTGTCTCGAGCGATGTGAGGATTCCCGCAAGGTCGCCTGGCTTGTCGAGCACAGGACCCGAAGTGATCTTGAATCCCACGCCCAACTCGTTGGCAATGATGTTCGACAGTGTTGTCTTACCAAGACCTGGAGGGCCATGGAGCAATGTGTGGTCAAGAGGTTCGCCACGGTATTTGGCTGCCTCAACGAACACGCGGAGGTTATCCACCACCTTGCCCTGTCCACTGAAGTCATCGAAACTCAACGGACGGAGGGCGTTCTCGAAATCCTTTTCAGCAGGATAACTGTTCTGGTGTATGTCAAATTCTTCTTGCATTCTTTTCGTTACATTCAGGACAGAGTCCTTTTATTACATAGTTGATATTATTCAGTCGGAAGCCGTCTGGCAGTTCCACTGTTGGTACGGCGATATGCTTCAGGCAGAAAGTGCGATGGCATTCAGTGCAATAGAAATGGGTATGCTCATCCTCGGGCACACATTCGCACGAATCATCGCAGACGGCATATTTCATTGCTCCCGAACCATCGTCAATGGCATGTATCAGTCCGTGAAGGAGAAACAGTGACAATGTACGCGAGATGGTTGACTTGTCGATAGTCGGCAGATACCGCTCCAGATCGGGCAGCGACACAGCCTCATTGCCTCGCATCATGGAATTGAGGATGAGCAATCGCCCCGCAGTGGGTTTTATGTCGCGATGCTTGAGTTTATGAACAAGAAATTCTTCGTTCTGCATAATCGTTCGGTTTCTTATTTTCCCAGCAGTTCAACAGCCTTGCGGACAATATGGTTCTCCTCGTTTATTATCTGGTAATACTGCGACATATCCCAGATATCACGGGCTATAAGCGCCTTGAGTTGAATCTTGAGCATTGGTATTGAGCGCTGGCGTTCTTCCTCGTCCTTGAGTTTCACCTTAGCCTTCTCTGCCTCGTCGAACACCTCCTGAAGCACTTCCTCCGGCAACTCGAAATTATCGCGGAATTCCTCGAAGGTCTTGTATTCCTTCTTCAGTTTCTTGCGGTTCTGATCCACATATTTCAAAGAGGTATTGATAATGACACCCTTGGCGGAAATCTGTCGGTGGTACATTGTGTACTGGGTTGTGTCGAGCGGCACGAAGAAGTCAGGCATGATACCGCCACCGCCATAAACAACAGCCTTGCGACGGAGGGTGTGGAACTTCAGCGAGTCGGCGAAGTGGATGCTGTCACGGCAATACAACTCTCCATGCTTGAAGCGCTTCTCGATGTCCATCTCGTAATCCTCCTTGTCGCCCTTCTCGTATGGTTTCTGGATGCAACGACCTGATGGGGTGTAGTAATGAGCCACGGTGAGGCGTATCATACTGCCGTCAGGGAATTCGATAGGACGCTGAACGAGGCCCTTACCAAACGAGCGGCGACCAACAATCTGTCCGCGGTCCTGATCCTGGATAGCACCCGAGAGAATCTCCGAAGCCGAGGCGCTGTACTCGTTGACGAGCACCATCACTCGACCTTCGAGCAGTTTGCCGCGACCGTCAGCCTTGAACTCCTGACGACGGGTGGTGCGACCTTCGGTATATACAATGAGGTCTTCTTTCTGCAGGAACTCGTTGGCAATCTGTACTGCCGACTGGAGATAACCTCCGCCGTTTTCCTGAAGGTCAACAATGACATCCTTCATGCCCTGCGCCTTCAATGTCTCTACCGCCTGCATGAACTCATCGTAGGTTGTTGCACCGAAACTGCTGATACGGATATATCCCACCTCTGGGCGTATCATATAGACAGCATCGATGGTATGAACAGGAATCTTATCGCGGGTGACGGTGAAGGTGAGCATATCGCTGATGCCACGGCGCAACACCTTGAGGTTCACCTTTGTTCCTTTCTTTCCACGCAGACGGCGCATGATTTCCTCACGCGACATCTTCACACCGGCTATCGTCGTGTCGTCAACACAAACGATTCGGTCGCCGGCAAGGATTCCCACCTTCTCTGACGGTCCGTTGGAAACGGTCTGTATCACAAGGAGAGTATCTTTTGCCATGTTGAACTGCACACCGATTCCCTCGAACGAGCCCTGCAACGGTTCGGTCATCGCCTTTGTCTCCTTGGCGGTGGTGTACGAAGAATGTGGGTCGAGTTCTTTCAGCATGCCACGGATGGCATCCTCGACGAGTTTGCTTTCATCGACAGTATCAACATACAGATTTGAAATGGCCATCGAGGCATAGTGCAGTTTCTGCTGTGGGTCAACATCGTTGGTAAACATCCTCTGCGCTGCCACACTGAAACTCACCGCCAAGCCAAGTATTGAGAATAATATCTTTTTCATTAGTTATCGTTTTTTGTTTTCGCTATCGCCTTCAATTTGCCCAGCCAAAAATGGCAGGGAACGGGACAGCGCTATCGCTATTCGCTTTCCGGAATGTCTTCTTCAATCACCAGATTATCGATAATAAAGTTCTGGCGCTCCATGGTGTTCTTGCCCATATAGTATTCCAGAAGTTTCGCCACCTGGTCGGTCTTATGGAGTGTCACCTGCTCGAGACGGATGTCAGGACCGATGAATCCCGCGAACTCCTCTGGCGATATCTCTCCGAGTCCCTTGAATCGGGTAATCTCCGGCTCAGGACCGAGGGCTTGTATCGCTTCCAGTCGCTCTTCTTCGGAATAGCAGTAACGGGTGATGAAGTCCTTTGGCTTCTCACCTCTTGACGCCAGTTTTTCATCCTCGGCTTTCACAACCTTTTTGTCCTTTATCTTTGTTCGTTTGTTGCGCACACGGAACAGCGGAGTCTGGAGCACATACACATGACCCTTCTTTATCAGTTCAGGGAAGAACTGCAGGAAGAAAGTGATGGTGAGCAGTCGGATATGCATTCCATCCACATCGGCATCGGTTGCCACAATCACTTTGTTGTAGCGCAGTGTGTCGAGACCGTCCTCAATGTCGAGCGCAGCCTGGAGCAGATTGAACTCCTCGTTCTCATAAACCACCTTCTTGGTCAGTCCGAAACAGTTCAATGGTTTTCCGCGAAGCGAGAACACCGCCTGAGTATTCACATCGCGACTCTTGGTGATTGAACCCGAAGCCGAGTCTCCCTCAGTAATAAAAATGCACGACTCCTCCTTGCGAGGATCCTTCACATCAGAGAAATGGATACGGCAGTCGCGTAGTTTACGGTTGTGCAGATTGGCTTTCTTCGCTCTCTCGCGGGCAATCTTCGCCACGCCAGCCATCGCCTTACGCTCTGATTCCGAGGCCTTTACCTTACGCTCAATCTCCTCTGCCACATCGGAATGGATGTGCAGATAGTTATCGACTTCCTTCTTGATAAAGTCGCCTACATATTTATTGATGCTGTCGCCGTTAGGAGCCATATTGAGCGAACCCAACTTGATCTTCGTCTGCGACTCGAAGATTGGTTCCTCCACATTGAGGGCTATGGCAGCCACGATACCATTGCGGATATCGCCAAACTCATATTTGCCGAAGAAATCCTTGATGGTACGCGCGATATGCTCCTTGAAAGCACTCTGGTGGGTACCGCCCTGGGTGGTATGCTGACCGTTCACAAACGAGTCATACGACTCGCCGTGCTGGTTGGTGTGCGTAAAGGCAATCTCGATATCCTCGCCCTTCATGTGGACAATAGGATAGAGGCTGTCCACCGTCATCGTGTCCTTCAGCAAGTCCTCAAGACCGTTGCGCGAAAGGATGCGACGCCCGTTGTACATTATCGTCAGACCAGAGTTCAGATAGGTATAGTTGCGGAGCATTGTCTCCACGATATCATTCTGGAAAGAGTAGTTCAGAAACAGCGTATTGTCAGGCTCGAACATGATATATGTACCGTTCTCGTCCTGTGTAGCCTCGGTCACATCGCTCTTCAGGAGTCCCTTCTCGAACTGTGCCTTTCGCACCTGACCGTCACGGTATGAGCGCACCTCGAAGTGTGAACTGAGGAAGTTCACGGCCTTGATACCCACGCCGTTCATACCCACCGACTTCTTGAAAGCCTTTGAGTCGTACTTACCGCCCGTGTTCAGTTTGCTCACAGCCTCCACCAGTTTTCCCTGCGGGATACCACGACCATAGTCGCGGACAGTGACACGGAGGTTATCATCCACATCTATCTCTATACGCTTGCCGGCATTCATACGGAACTCGTCGATGGAGTTGTCGATTACCTCCTTCAAGAGCACGTAGATACCATCTTCAGGCAGCGAACCGTCACCCAATCTACCGATGTACATACCTGGTCGCATACGGATATGTTCCACATCCGACAGAGTACGGATATTGGCATCCTGATAGTCCACCACCTGCTGTTCTTCTATTTCCTTAATCTCGTCTGACATTATACAGTTGTTTATTTATTTTGCAAAGATACGGAAAAAATCGGAATAACAAAATAAAAATAACTATTTTTAATTTGCACTACCCTCATCCGACCCAATTTCCAGGGCTCCCTATGGTCATAAGCATGAGCGGTAGAAAATACAGCCTGGATGTGCGAATTTCTTTTACACGAAATTTTCTCGTTATGAAAACGGTGGAATGAGGAGATGAAAACGGCGTTTTGATGACATGAAAACGGCGGAATGAGGTCCTCAAAACGGTGCTTTTATAAGGTCAAAACGGCGCTTTCTGCAACCACCTGATTATCAATGACTTACAAAAGCCATTTCTCCCGTATGTCCAAAACCCACCAGAATAGCACCTACTGAATTATATTTACATAATTCCTCCTGTATTTTATGCATGGAAAACTGTTTGCACAATCTGTTTAATCTTTTTACCTCGTTGTGGCTGTGAAGGGTGTAATTTGCGATTTGCGACAAGCGTGGCAGTCAGATATGAATTTTGTGTTTGCAAGCCTTTTTCTATACAGAATAATTTTTCTTGGCTAAAAATTTGCTTATTTCAGTCTAAATATGTACTTTTGCATTTGCGTTATATGTGTGCATACACGCGTGCATATTGAATAATGTGCAAAAAGAACTAAAAACCTCGGGGAATTCGGGGACAACAATGTAGTCTTCTCCAAGAGATAAAGAAATATTTTTTATTCACTTTTATTATTAACTAATTCAATTTCAACATGAAACGATTGTTATTCTTGTTTGTTAGCCTCATGGCTTTCGCAATGACTTCGTTCGCACAGAATGAAATGACTATTGTCTGTGCTGATGATAACATTGGCGAGGCTGTTGACGGCCAACTCGCATGGTCGCACGATCCTTTCTCTTTCGTTGCGTTGAAGAACAACGGCTCTTCTCAGCCTGTTTACAACTCAAACGGCAAGGATGTTCGTGTCTATGCAAAGGGAACATTGACTATCTCGGCTTCTGCAAAGATGACGAAGGTGGTGTTCAACGTGTCAACACAGGGAAAGAAGCAACTTGCTCCTATCACTGTGAACAAAGGTGAGATTGCAGAGCAGGCTTCAGGTGACGAAACTGTTACCTGGACTGGTAATGCAACAGAGGTTACTTTCACTGTAGGTGACAAGGCAGACTTCGGATCTTCTCCTACAAAGGCTGGTCAGCTATGCTTCGACAAGCTTACTATCAGCTACGGTGAGGAGATGAGCGAATACTCTTATCTTGAGTACCTCGAGAAGGTGGTAGATCGCCGCGAAAACTGCATCAAGACCGACTATGTACCTAACGTAAACACAACTATCAAGTTGGGTGCTATGGGTACACAGAACAACGGTTGGGCTGCTCTCTTCAGTGCCCGCAACGTACACGCTGGCTCTGGAATCTCTCTCTACAAGAACGGCGATAACGCTCACTTCGGTTTCTTCACCGGTGGCACAACTGGTGCGGGCGACGGCTTCGCTGATTTCGAGATGAACAAGTACTACGACATTGAGGCTAACACTGCTTACCTCAAGTTGAAGAAGGAAGGTGACGAGGATTGGTGGACCAAGGAGACTGGTAACACCGAGATGAACCCTACCGACCGTACTCTTGCTTTCTTTGCTAACCCTGAGTGGGATGCTTCATTCCAGGGCCGTATCTACTACGCAAGCATCGAGGATGGTGAGACTACTTACACATTGAAGCCAGTTATCCGTCACGCTGACGGTGCTCTCGGTCTTTTGGACGAGGTTTCTGGTAAGTTCTTCACTCCTGCTGAGAACAACATGAACGAGTACCGCTATGGTAAGCTCGAGGGTCAGCAGTATGTTGAGCTCGACAAGTCATCTATCCTCATGAAGGAGGGTGACAATGTTACTATCACTGCTACTGGTGCTGATTCTTATGAGTGGTCAACTGACAACGCTGAGGTTGCTACCGTTGCTGACGGTGTTGTGACTGGTGTTGCTGCTGGTACATGTACTATCACTTGCAAGGCTGACAACTGGGTGCTCACAGTGGCTGTTGAGGTTACTCCAGCAACTGTTCCTGTTGAGAACAAGGAGTACTGGGATGGTCAGAACGACATCATCCTCGGTTCTATCAAGCACAGCGGTGATGACTACAAGCCTGCTTACACATGGGAGGCTAACTCTCACATGGGTTACAGCGATCAGTACTTCAACCATGTATTCGGTGTTCCTTCAAACGACAAGGACGGCAACGCATGGTATGCTGCTGAATATACTATGACCAACGATGATGTTGACGCTTGGACATATAACAACAACATCCTCCCTAACGGTTGGTCAGGCGATATGGGTGATGTATATGTTCGCCGCTACTTCACTGTAGCAGAGGGCACTGCACTCCCTGAGGCTGTTTACATGCCAGCTCCTCACGATGATGCTCCATGTGAGTACTACCTCAACGGTACACTCATCTGGGCTCGTACAGGTTTCGAGCCAGGCGTTAACGGTTGGGAAGAGAACGAGGTTGTGAAGCTCACTGATGAGCAGATCGCTCTCCTCAAGACTGACGGTTCAGTAAACGTATTCGCTTACCATGTTCACCAGAACTGGGGTGGCCGTTATGCTGACGGTGGTCTCTACAAGGGTGGTCAGCCACGCGACTGGTTCGAGAACGATGGTAACCGCCGCGCACTCACTGTTGCTGTAGCACAGGCTGAGACAGTAGAGGGTGTTGACCCTGAGGTTCTCGCTTATGCTAAGAGCGCTACAGTATGCCGTCAGGATGCTGGTCGTGCTCTCGACCTTATCCGCTTCGAGTTGAAGAAGGCTCTCGCTCCACGCTATGAGTACACAGCTGCTTCTGCAGAGCCTGCTGACGAGCTTGAGGTTTATATCTATAATGTAGCAACAGGTCAGTTCCTCGCTGGTAACAACGACTGGGGTACACATGTTTCTGTAACATCTCCAATCGGCAGCTGGCCAATGATGCTCTATGCTAACACATCAGGTGATAACCGCTTCTCTATCCGCACTAACCTCCCTAACGGTCGTCGCGGTGACAAGAACGGTGGTAACGACGGTCTCGGCCACAACGGTTATGTTGACTGTGGTTACGGTGATGACTTCACACACAACGAGGGTTGGGCTTGGACATTCGAGGCTAACGGCGATGGTACTTACAGCATCATCCAGTCAGGTCGCGAGAATGACGGCAACCGTTTCCTCGGTGTTCGTGAGGACGCTCGCTACCAGGTTGATACAGACTGCCCTGCTAACGACAAGGGTTACAACTCATGGAAGCTTATCACTCCTGCACAGCTCGAGGCTCTCTATGAGGCTGCTACAACTAAGGCTCCTGCTAACGTAACATACAAGATCAAGCAGAACGACTTCTCACAGAACGACTTCGAGGGCAATGAGAAGAACGATATTAACCTCCAGGACGCTAACAACGACGCTTGGCGCAACACTCCTTGGGAGCGCAACGCAGGTTCGGTATGGAACTGGAAGGGTAATGACGCTAACGGTGACTATGTATTCGAGGCTTGGAACTCTCGCAATGGCGAGGATGGCAAGATCTACCTCAAGCAGACTATCAACGACTTGAAGCCTGGTTACTATGTAGTAGGCTGTTCAGGTTACTATCGTGATGGCAACTGGGAGAGCGCTGCTCGTGATGGCAATGCTGCTCAGCTCGCATATCTCTACGCTGGTACTGAGGACAACAATGTTGCTCTCAAGTCAATCCTCGACTGCAAGGGTCTTGGCGCTGGTTACGGTCGTATCGAGACTGAGAACATCATTCCTGACGGATGCCGCGACGCTGCTAAGTTCTTCCAGTATGGTCAGTACAAGAACGAGATCGGTGTTCTCGTAGGTGAGGACGGCGTACTCGAACTCGGTGTTTACCGTATGGACGAGGGTGCTCGCGAATTCGACTGGGTTGTTGTTGACAACTTCACATTGACATACTACGGTGAGCCAAATATCCCTGCAAACCTCTACATCCGTCACGACGGTCACTGGGATGGCGATGCAATGGCTGAGGCAGAGGATAGCGAACCTCTCAACAAGCACTTCGTATGGAAGGGCTACACTGGCACAAACGTTAACGACGGTGCTATCTTCAACTTCACAGCAGTAGAAGGTGGCGGTGGTGACGCTTGCTGGGGCCCACAGGCTAAGACATACGTTCAGCCAGGTCAGACTGTAGAGGACTTCGGTAACTACGGTGACAACTGCTATGTATTCCAGAACCAGACTGCTTATGTTCAGGTTGATGTTTACTGCTCTATGGCAGGCAACAAGGTGACATTTACCGACTACACTCTCGAGGCTATGGCTGAGAAGGACGCTATCTACGTTGTAGGTGAGAACACTACAGGTTGGTCACGCTCTTCAGACGTTTGCCAGAAGCTCGAGAAGGTTGAGGACGGTGTTTACGAGGGTGTTGTAACAGTTACACGCGATAACACAATCTTCGATGCTATCCGCTTCGCAACTGTTGCTGACAACGGTGACGATGATAACTACATCGGTCTCCAGTTCACACATCCATTCGTGAACTCTACATACAAGATGATTGCAAGCAACTCTGGCCGCGTATATCTCCGCAAGGGTGATGTTAAGGTTAAGGTTGACTTCAACAACGGTACTATCACAACTGAGAACGTAGAGGTTGCTCCTTCTTACGTTTACGCTGTTGGTACATTGGTTGACGCTAACTGGCAGAACACCAACACCAAGTATACTCTCAACGAGGTTGAGCCAGGTGTATTCCAGGGTGTTGTAGCTGTTGCTGAGGATGGCGACTCACGCTTCTCACTCTTCGCTGAGCGTACTTCTGACGATTGGAACACTGGTCGTATGGGTCCTAACAACGAGGGTGTACGTCCAGAGGCTGGCGTTCCTTGCGACGAGGCAATCGTTCTTGGTCACGACAAGGCATGGCGCGTTCCTGCTGGTGAGTGGTTGGTAACTCTCGACCTCAACAACGGTACATTCACATACGAGGAGGAAGTTATCCCAACTCCTAACTTCGTAAGTGTTGACCCAGAGGACGGTGCTATCATCACTGATGCAAACCAGGTATGGACAGTAACATTCGACGGTCCTGTAAATGTTGATCCTGACCACTCAGGTATCGGCGTTCTTATGGTATCAGGTGTTCCTACAAAGATCTGGACTGAGGACCAGGCTACTTGGTTCTTCGCTATCGATCACGAGAACACTGCTGCTTGGGAAGAGTACTTCGGTGGTGCAATCACCACATTCGAGGAGCTCCTCGCTTACGGTAAGGACCTCGTTCTCCAGGTTGCTGCTACCGATATGAAGGGTAACCCACTCGCTGGCAACGATCCTTACGGTGATGAGGGTACATACTCATTCGCTTACCACTTCGGTGAGCCTGCTCCATTGGTAATCACTCCTGCTGACGGCACAACTGTTGATCAGCTCGACAAGATCAACTTCTCTTGCGAGGACGGTCTTGCAGTGATGAACTGGGATGACGATGTTATCATCAAGAAGGACGGTGAGGTTGTATTGACTCTCGACGCAGCTGAGTGCTGGCAGCCAGTATTCGATGCTGAAGACTGGTGGGCTCCAATCAACAGCTACGACCTCGTATTGTCTGAGACTCTCACAGAGCCTGGCACATACACTGTTGAACTCCCTGAGAACTTGTTCTATGTTGGTATGTCACCTTCTATGACAGAGGCATTCACACTGACATACAAGATCGACGTTCCAAGCGGTATCAACGGCGTTAACGCTGATGACAACACTGCTGTTTACACAATCGGTGGTGTTCGTACAAAGGCTTCTGCTAAGGGTATCGTAATCAAGAACGGTAAGAAGTTCGTGAATAAGTAAAAGCCTCTCCCCTGCCCTCCCCTAAAGGGAAGGGAGTTGGGAAAGACAACTACTTGAGATAATTATTGAGGTGGATTCTTCGGAGTCCACCTCTTTTTTATATACTTTTGCGCAGTATTTTTGCTAATACCATTTTTTTGTTGTAATTTTGTACCGGAATATGCGCATACGCGTACTGCGTGCGTACATTATTAATAATAAAAGGCAACGCCATACGGAAAAAGATTATGAAAATCGAAGAACAGATATTGAGCAGCGCACTTGCTGCAGTGAAAGAACTCTACGGTCAGGAGGTTCCTGCCCAGATGATTCAGTTACAGAAGACACGCCCTGATTTCGAGGGTAACCTCACTCTCGTCACCTTCCCACTCCTCAAGACTTCACACAAGAAGCCAGAGGACACTGGTGCAGACCTCGGCGAGTATCTCGTAAAGAACTGTCCAGCCATCAGTGGCTATAATGTAGTGAAGGGATTCCTCAACCTCGTCATCGCTCCAGAGGCGTGGGTTGGTCTCCTCAACGACATCAACGCTGATGAGCACTACGGCGAGAAGAAGGCTACCGACGAGAGTCCACTCGTGATGATTGAGTACTCATCGCCTAACACCAACAAACCACTCCACCTCGGTCATGTGCGCAACAACCTCCTCGGTTGGGCTCTCGCACAGATCATGGAGGCTAACGGCAACAAGGTGGTGAAGACCAATATCGTAAACGACCGTGGTATCCACATCTGTAAGTCAATGCTCGCTTGGTTGAAGTGGGGCAATGGCGAGACACCTGAGACCTCAGGCAAGAAGGGCGACCACCTCATCGGCGACTACTATGTTGCTTTCGACAAGCACTATCGCGAGGAAGTGAAGGAACTCATGGCTCAGGGCATGGACGAAGACACTGCAAAGCAGGAGGCTCCACTCATCAAGGAGGCTCACGATATGCTCGTGAAATGGGAGAAGGGCGACGAGGAAGTACGTGCTCTCTGGCGTAAGATGAACGAATGGGTATATGCTGGTTTCGACGATACATACAAGATGATGGGTGTAGGCTTCGACAAGATTTACTATGAGTCGGAGACATATCTCGAGGGTAAGGAGAAAGTAGAGGAAGGTCTTGCAAAGGGCTTCTTCTATCGCCGCGATGACAACTCGGTATGGGCTGACCTCACAGCTGAGGGCCTTGACGAGAAACTCCTCCTCCGTTCTGACGGTACCTCGGTTTATATGACACAGGACATCGGTACTGCGAAACTCCGTTTCCAGGACTTCCCTATCGACAAGATGATATATGTTGTGGGCAACGAGCAGAACTACCACTTCCAGGTATTGTCAATCCTCCTCGACAAACTCGGCTTCAAGTGGGGTAAGGATCTGACACACTTCTCTTATGGTATGGTAGAACTTCCTAACGGAAAGATGAAGAGTCGTGAGGGTACTGTTGTCGATGCTGACGACCTGATGGCAGCAATGATTCAGGATGCTCGCAAGACAAGCGACGAACTGGGCAAGTTCAATGATATGACCGAAGAGGAGAAGCAGGAGATTGCCCGCGTGGTTGGTCTCGGTGCTTTGAAGTATTTCATCCTCAAGGTTGATGCTCGCAAGAATATGCTCTTCAACCCAGAGGAGTCTATCGACTTCAACGGTAACACCGGTCCTTTCATCCAGTACACCTACGCTCGTATCCGTTCTATTCTCCGCAAGGCAGAGGCACAGGGGGTTAAAAGTGAAGAGTTAAAAGTTAAAAGTTATGTTCCTGCTGAGAAGGAGGTTGAACTCATCCAGAAGACCAGCGAGTATGGTGCAGCCGTTGAGCAGGCAGGCAAGGACTACTCTCCTTCGGGCATTGCCAACTACTGCTACGAACTGACAAAGGCCTTCAACCAGTTCTATCACGACTACTCTATCCTTGGTGCTGACACTGAGGAGGAGAAGAACTTCCGTCTGGTTCTTGCTCGCAATGTAGCAAAGACCATCAAGAACGGTATGGCTCTCCTTGGCATCGAGGTGCCAGAAAGAATGTAAAATGGCTAAACAGAAATATTATGTCGTCTGGCAAGGCAAGGAGAAAGGCATTTTTACCACATGGGAGGAATGCAAGGCTCAGGTGCACGGTCAGGTAGGCGCAAAATACAAATCATTCAAGACCCAGGCTGAAGCTGAAGAGGCTTTCAGCATGGGTTTTGATGCTTATTATGCCACCCATCCTACTACCCCTATAGAAGGTATAGACACTTCACTCCCCCTCCCTGAGGGGGGAGGGGGCAGGGGGGAGAGGCCTGCTCCCGCCATCAACGAATCTATCGCCGTGGATGCTGCTTGTAGCGGTAACCCGGGGGCGATGGAATACAGAGGGGTGTATCTCCGAACAGGAAAGGAGATATTCCACTACGGACCGGTGTTCGGCACTAACAACATCGGCGAGTTCCTTGCATTGGTCCACGGACTTGCGTTCCTGAAACAGAACAACCAACCGACAATGCCCGTCTATAGCGACAGCCGCAATGCACAGTTATGGGTAAGGGCAAAGAAATGCAAGACAAAACTCGAACGCAACGAGCGCACCGAGGAACTGTACCAACTGATAGAGCGTGCTGAGAACTGGCTGAAGAACAACACCTATCAGAATCCTATCATCAAGTGGCCTACAGAGGAATGGGGCGAAATCCCCGCGGACTTCGGTAGAAAGTAAAAGGCCTCACCCCCAGCCCCTCTCCCACGAGGAGAGGGGAGTAAATGGAATAGTGAAAAATCGATGTGTTTTCCATCCTGACTAAAATAAAAACCAAAACCAATATGAAGAAACTATTTACCGCTGTATTGCTTTGCTTGTCAGCCGTTGCTTTTGCACAGACAAGTGAGTTCTTCACCCCAGTGAAGCCGTCTGGACTAAGACTGCCTTCAGTACCGCTCATCGCCAATGACCCATATTTCTGTGTATGGAGTTCGGTTGACAATCTGTATGATGCCGGAACCACATATTTCTCGGGTGCTCCGAAACCACTTATCGGTGTATTGCGTGTTGACGGAGAGTGCTATCGCTTCATGGGACAGGCACTCACTACGGTACTTCCTATGGCTACCGAAGAGAAATGGGATTCAAAGTATCTCATGAACCAGGAACCGGCTACTGGCTGGACTGCCATCGACTTCAACGACTCTTCGTGGAGAAGTGGCAAGGGAGCCTTCGGCGGTGGTGATGGTGCTTATGGCAATATCGGCACTGCATGGTCGGGTGACAACACCGATGTGTATATCCGCCGTTCGTTTACCCTCGACGAGGTGGATGCCGATGGCGAATACTTCGTTACATACAAGCACGACGATGTGTGTGAGTTGTATCTCAACGGTGAGATGATTGCCCAGCACGGTAACGAATGGAACACCGACGGTCGCACAATATCTGTGCCTGCCTCATTGCTCCAGCAAGGCACAAACGTCTTCGCAGTACATTGCCACAACACCCGTGGTGGTGCTTACATCGATTTCGGATTGTTCAAGAACAATATGCAGACACCTGTGCAGAAAAAGGTTCAGGTGCTTGCCACAAGCACATATTATGACTTCACTTGCGGTCCTGTCGATCTCAGTGTGGTGTTCACCTCGCCACAACTCATCGACAACCTCGAGATTGAATCGTTCCCTGGCACATTTATCTCTTATCAGGTAGCGAGCAACGACGGTCAGGAGCACGATGTGCAGTTCTACCTTGAGAGTTCGGCACAACTCGGCGTGTCTTCTTCAAGTCAGGCTACCACCTCAAGTCGCACCAAGTCGGGCGGTTATGTATATACCAAGGGCGGAACGACTGCGCAGGATGTGCTCCACACTACCGGCGACGGACAGATAAACTGGGGCTATCTCTATATGTACAGCGAGGTGAACGACACCAAGGATATCACCCTCGGCGATCATGCCACAATCCTCGCCACATTCCAGAATTCAGGCGACATCGAACCAACGAAGAGTACTGTTTCAAAGGATGGCGGCATCTATCCTGCCATGAGTTATATTCACAAGATAGGCACCGTCGGTGCTACTCCTGTGAGTTCATATACACTTATTGCCTACGACGATGTGTATAGCATCAACTTCCTCGGCGAACGTCTGAAGGCATACTGGACAACACAACACTCTCGCACCTCGTTCTCCTCACGCATGAAGACATACTATCAGGAATACGAGGAGACGATGCAGGCTTGCCGCGATCTCGACGAACGCATATACAACGATGGTTTTGAAGCAGGTGGCTATAAGTATGCGGAAATCCTCTCTGGTGTTTACCGCGAGACAATGGCTGCCCACAAACTGGTGCAGACTGATGACGGTTATCTGCTTTGGATGTCGCGCGAGAACAACTCGGGCGGATTCATCAATACCGTCGATATCACCTACCCTTGTTCGCCTCTGTTCCTTGTCTATAACGCCGAACTGTGCCGTGCTCTCGTAACACCACAGTTTGAATATGCCTACCGAGGCAAATGGACCAAGGGCTTCGCTGCCCACGACCTCGGTCCTTATCCTATGGCTACGGGCCAGACCTATGGTGGCGATATGCCACTGGAGGAGAGTGCCGACATGGTGATACTTGCTGCGATGCTTCAGAAGATTACCGGCAACAGCGAGTACACCCAGAAATACTGGGATCTGCTCACCACATGGACCGACTATCTCGTTGACAATGGCAAGAACCCTACCAACCAACTCTGTACCGACGACTTCATGGGTCCTTCGGAGCATAACATCAACCTCGCACTGAAGTCTATCCTCGGTATCTATTCATATATCGAGATCTGCAAGATGCTCGGCTATGAGGAACAGGCTGAGGCGTACAAGGAAAAGGTGCTGCCATTGGAGAATTTCTGGAAGACGAATGCCGTTACAAAGACTAAGCCTTACCACAGCAGATTGGCTTTCGGCGGTGCAAACAGCAGTTGGTCGGAGAAATACAATATGGTATGGGATATGATGTGGGGATGGGACATCTTCGCTGATGCCCGCGACAAGGATATGGACTTCTATCAGACAAAGATGCTCACCTACGGTCTGCCTCTCGACTCTCGCGGAGAGTACAACAAGAACGACTGGCATTTCTGGGTTGGTGCGATGTCGCGCTCTCCTGAGGAGTTCGAGACCTATGTAGATCCAATGTACCGCTATGTCAACGAGACCCCTACACGCGTACCTCTTTCCGACTATCATGATGCCAACACCGGCGAGCGTCGTGGCTACATGGCACGCCCTGTAGTGGCTGGATATTGGATGAAGGTACTGGTGGATAAGTTCATGTCGGGCGAACTGACTTCTATTGAGAATGTAGAGGCCGACACGAAGAATATCCCTGCCGAAGGTGTTTACAACACTCTCGGTCAGAAACTGTCAAAGCCTGAAAAGGGCATCAATATCATCAACGGAAAGAAAATTCTGAAATAGTATGAAGAGAATATCGCTTATCCTTATCGGCATTACCTTTGCCGCAGTGTCATTCGGCCAGAAGAGCCTCCACCAGTTGCAGCAAGACTTCGTAGATCTGCGTTTCGGCATGTTCATCCATTTCAACATGCCTACCTTCGCTCCTGAGGACTGGCCCGACCCTGATATGCCTGTATCGGCTTTCAACCCGGTGAAACTCAACTGCAGTCAGTGGGCTGATGCTGCAAAGGCGGCTAATATGTCATACGGATGTCTTACCACCAAGCACCACTCGGGATTCTGCATCTGGGACACCAAGACCACCAACTACAACTCCATGAACTCACCAGTCCATAAGGATGTGGTGCGTGAATATGTCGATGCTTTCCGCAAGGCTGGTCTGAAGGTGATGCTCTACTACTCCATCCTTGACACCCACCATCGTCTGCGCCCAGGACATATCACTCGCGACAAGGTGAACATGCTCAAGGCACAACTCCGCGAACTGCTCACAAACTACGGCGAGATTACTGCCCTCATCATCGACGGATGGGATGCTCCATGGTCGCGTATCAGTTACGATGAAGTGCCATTCCAGGAGATATACGAGTATATCAAGTCGCTGCAACCAAACTGTCTCGTTATGGACCTCAACGCTGCGAAATACCCTCGCGAGGCGTTGTTCTACACCGATATCAAGTCCTACGAGCAGGGTGCGGGTCAGAAGATTTCCACCAGCGAGAACCAACTACCGGCTCTGGCTTGCCTCTCTATCCAGCGTACATGGTTCTGGAAGGAGTCAATGCCTACCGACAAACTGAAGGATGTGAAATGGCTGGTTAATGAGAATATCGTGCCTTACAACAAAGCCTACTGCAATTTCATCCTCAATGTGGCACCAAACCGCGACGGACTGATGGACGACAATGCTGTAGAGGCTTTGAAGAAAATCGGTAAGATGTGGCAGAACGACGGTCGTGTGGCTGATGTGCCAGAAGCCGTGGCTCCAATCACACAGCACAATATAGCAAAGCACATGCCTGCCGAGTCGTCATGGAGTTATGACATGGACATCATGGACTTCGCCAACGATGATAATTTCTCAACCTGCTGGACACCTTCGCCACTCCTTGACCAGGCCCACTGGGAAGTATCGCTGGGTGGTCCGAAGGCCATCAATATGATTACCATCACCGAATACAAGGCTGGTGGCGTTCAGGAATACAACCTCGAATATCTCGCCGATGGTGAGTGGCATCCACTTGCAACCGGCAAGGCTTTCAACCGTGTTGATGTGGTACGCTTCCCAGCCGACAGAGCCGAAGCAGTACGCCTGAACATAACAAAGAAAACTCCAGAAGCCGCCATCAGCGAAGTCGGTGTCTATTCAGTAGAGTAATCCTTGGCGAAAAGTTTGGTTATTAAACTGCAAAATAAAAACAAAAGGCTGGGCATTGATGCTCAGCCTTTTATTATGCTATGTAATAGGGAATTATTTGCAGGTCATGATGTCGAGCACCATTGCGTCGGTCTCCATCATTGCATCGGCACCGATAGAAGTGAGGTTATGGATCGACTTATCTACATCATCGTCGATGATGCCCTCAGCAGAGGTTACATGACGACCTTCCATAGAAAGGAGTGCCGACAGAAGGGCTGTGCTGACGCCTGAAGTGATCTTCAGTGAGCATGATGGTTTTGCTCCGTCGCAGATCATACCGGTGAGGTTGGCAATCATATTCTTTACGGAGAAACAGATGCGCTCATAGTCACCTCCCATAAGATAGGTGATACCACACGAAGAACCGATGCTTGCCACAACACATCCGCATAGAGCCGACAGACGACCGAGACTCTGCTTGATATATATTGCTGTGAGATGGCTCAATGTAAGGGCGCGGATTGTCTCTTCCTCGGTATTCTCGTTTTCCTGGGCATAGACAGCCACTGGGTTTGTGGCACAGATGCCCTGATTGCCCGAGCCGGAATTGCTCATCACTTGTATCATCGCACCTCCCATACGGGCGTCGCAAGCAGAGGCTGTCTTCGAGATGATATGTGAGAAGATAGAGTTGCCGAAGATGCCATGAGCCAATGGACGGTCGATGGTCTTACCCAAGCAATGACCGTAGTTGCCTTTTATGCTCTCTTCTGCAGCACGGAAGTTATACTCGCGGGTTTTGAGGATGAAACTGATCTCGTCAACAGGTGTTGTGGTGGCGAAATCATACACCATACGGAGGTTCAGGGTGCATGAATCAGCCTGTTCCTTTGCCGACTGGAAATCTTCATTGAGGAGAATCTCGCTGTCTTTCTGGACAAAGATGAAACGGGTGTGACCTCCGGCAATGATAGCCTTTGCCGAATGTTCGCCCTTTGAGCAAGTAACCTCGATATAGAGTTTTTCAGTATTGTTGTCCTTGAGTTTTATCTCGATTGGAGTATTCTTGATGAAAGTCTTTCCCTCCTCAAGCGACTCCGGGGTGAGGTCCTTTATCACCTCCAGTTCATATTCCGACTTTCCGATGAGGGCACCCAAGCCGATGGCTATTGGCAATCCAATCATTCCTGTTCCTGGAATGCCTACACCCATTGCGTTTTTAAGTATGTTTGCACTGAGCAGTGCCTGTATCTTCTCCGGACGGCCGCCCAACACTTCCGTAGCCTTTGCTGTACAAAGAGCCACAGCCATTGGTTCGGTGCAACCTACAGCCGGCACCACTTCTTTATTGATGAGAGCAATAATCTGCTCGCGTATTGCCTTATCCAACATAGATAATGTTTCCAAAAGTGCCCTCCCCACACACAGGGGGAGGGCTCTCCTTTTTTATTACTTCTTGTAGTTCTTTAAACAGTTGTCGAGGAACTCCTTGAATCCTGGGATATCTTCCTTGTAAGAGAAACTACCACCGAGAGGATTTCCTTCGTTGTCGAGACATACATAGTATGGCTGTGCGTTAGCACCGAACTTGCTTGCCTGGAGGAAGCTCCACTTGTCGCCGATGGTGCGGAGGGTACGCTTCTGACCGTTGAACTCCACCTCCATTGGTTCTGCGAGAGGTGTCTTGTCGTCAACGAAGAGCGAGATGAGTACATAGTCCTTGGTGAGCTTGTCTGCAACAGTTGGGTCGGTCCAAACGGCAGCCTCCATCTTACGGCAGTTCACACAACCGAAACCGGTGAAGTCAACGAATACTGGTTTGCCTGCTGCCTTTGCTGCTGCCATACCCTCGTCGTAGTTGGTGTATTTTGCTTCTACAACCTTTGTGTTGAGGTTGAAGTCCTGAGTGTTGATTGGAGGAGCGAATGCCGACACTGCCTTACATGGAGCGCCCCAGAGACCAGGAACCATATAGATGGCGAAGGCGATAGAAACAAGACCACCCATGATGCATATAACAGGCATTGGCTTGTTGATGTCGCCACCAACCTCATCTTCCTGGAACTTCAGTACACCGATGAGGTAGAGACCAAGGAACAAGAATATCGCAATCCACAATGAGAGGAACACCTCGCGGTCGAGGAGATGCCATCCGTAAGCGAGGTCGGCAACAGAGAAGAACTTCAAAGCGAATGCCAACTCAACGAAGCCGAGCACTACCTTGATTGTTGTCATCCATGAGCCGGAACGTGGTGCGCTCTTCAACCATGATGGGAACAGAGCGAACAGTGTGAACGGCACTGCCAAAGCAAGGGCAAAGCCGAGCATTCCAACAGTAGGACTTACCCAGTTGCCTGATGTTACAGTCTCAACGAGCAGCAAGCCGATGATTGGTGCTGTACATGAGAATGAAACCAGAACGAGGGTGAACGCCATGAGGAAGATTGACAACAGACCGGTTGTTGACGAAGCCTTGGTGTCAACCTTGTTTGCCCAACTGTCTGGCAACTTTATCTCAAACCATCCGAAGAACGAGAGTGCGAACACAACGAGCAATCCGAAGAGGAAGATGTTGAAATATGCATTTGTTGAGAGTTCATTCAACTTGCTTGGTCCGGCAATGGCTGTTACGAGGATACCGAGCGTCAGGTATATCACCACGATAGAGATACCGTATGTCACAGCGTCCTTGATACCCTTCTGCTTATCATCCTTTGCACGCTTCAGGAAGAAACTTACTGTCATTGGGATGATAGGCCAGATACAAGGCATCACGAGAGCCAGCAGACCACCAATGAGTCCCATAAGGAAGATATAAAGAAGACCATGGCTGGCAAGATCGTCGCCAGCATTTGCTTCCTTCATCTTGTCAACAACAGGTGCCCAAAGATCAGAGTTAGCATCAACAACAGTTGAGTCAGCAACAACAGGAGCAACGGCTGCTGTATCGGCAGCAACCTCCTCCTTCTCACTGCCCTTGTTTTCGTTTTCGTCTTCGTTTTCGTTTTTCTTTGCCTTCTCGTCAGCACCAGCTACGGCAGGACTCTTGCCCGACTTCTTGAAGTTTACATCGGTAGGAGGCATACACATCTGGTCATTGCAGGCACCATAGTTCAGATAGCAGTCGATGCTATAGTCTGGCTTGGTGAACTTCACCTTTTGCACGAAGGTCACATTATTCTCAAAGTAACGGAGTTTCATTCCGAACATCTCGTCAAACTGAGAGATTTCATTGCCACGTGGTTTCAAACCGCCGACAAGTTCCACACCATCGAGCTTCACCACATTGAAAGTGGCCTCAATAGGGCCATCACTTCCGAGGTTGGTGGAATAAACATGCCAACCCTTGTCAATCTTACCTGTGAAAACAATCTCACCCTCGGCAGTGTTACCGGTCTTGAGAGTGCTGGTGAACTTCACTGGATCAACCATCTGTGCGCTTGCCATCAGTGAGATGACAAACAGCAAACTTAAAGTTAGAATCTTCTTCATTATTTATTGTCGATTTATTTCTTTTCTGCAAAATTACAAAATAATCGCGATAATCTCCTATGATAAGCAGTTAATTTATAAAAACTATAAATTATTTGCCTAAAATTTCTTTACTCTGACATGACAATACGGACTGCCACCGGTATTCTCGTAATAGTCCTGATGATATCCCTCGGCAATGAAGAACGGTCCACAAGGCTTTATTATCGTATTCACCTCGTGCCCATGATTACGCAGATAATCCACAAGTTTATTTGTTATCAGCAACTGTTCATCATTGGTATAGAACACCCCACTGCGATACTGCTGTCCTTTGTCGGGACCCTGACCATCGGTCTGCCCCGGGTCGTGAATCTCGAAGAACAGTTTGCACAATTCTTCATACGAAATCTGCTCAGGCTCAAACTCCACAAGGACTGCCTCCAGATGGTTTGTCTTGTGGGTTCTCACCAGTTCGTAGGTAGGATTTTCCGCGGTTTCATCGGTATTTCCGGTATATCCCACTATCGATTTCACCACTCCCTTCCTTTTTTGGAAATAATGCTGCACACCCCAGAAACAGCCGGCGGCGAAGATTGCCACCTCATGACCTTTTGCCTCGGCTTCGTCGTAGTCGAAACGGCTCACTGTCTCCACAGCCTCAACTGCAGGTTTGATGAGTTGCAGTGCCTTGCCGTGCTTTGCCTGAAGGTCAGGATATTTCTTTCCTCGTTCGTAGTTATGCAATAGATCGTGGTATTTCACACGCAGTGCCACCGGGTTCTTTGAGTCGATGATATTCTGCAGATATTCCTCATAAGGTGTGTCCTTTGTGTGGCAAAGCAATTTCAATGCGTTGACACAACTTTCGTGAATGCCCTCATTGAGAAGGTCTTCAACAGTAACTGGAGTATCCTCCAGAACATCGTGGAGAAAACCTACTACACGCTCTTCGTCAGTGCGCCCCATGAGGCCCACTGCCAGCGGATGAAGGATATACGCCTCGCCGTCTCTATCGGTCTGTCCTTCATGTGCTCGGGTTGCTATAAGCAATGCTTTTGTAATCATAATGCACAAAAGTACAAATAAAATCTCTAATTAGCAAGATTTTGATTATCTTTGCGGTAAAATTCACAAACAATGATAAAATTCGACACTGACTACATGGAGGGCGCTCACCCAGAAGTGATGCGCCGACTGTTGGAAACCAACCTCGAACATACCGTTGGTTATGGTTCCGACGAGTACACTACCGAGGCCAAGCAGAAGATCCGCGAGGCTTGCAAGGCACCAGAAGCACTGGTGCAGTTTCTTATTGGTGGCACCCAGACCAATGCTACCGTCATCGATGCTCTCCTACATCGTCATGAGGGAGTGCTCGCTGCCGAGACAGCCCATATCAATGTCCACGAGAGTGGTGCCATTGAGCATAGCGGCCATAAGGTACTGACTCTTCCGAGCCATGCCGGAAAGGTGGACCCTGAGGAGGTAGAGCGTTACATAACCGATTTCTACCGCGATGAGACCTATGAGCACATGGTGGCTCCGGGAATGCTGTATATCACCCAACCGACGGAATATGGCACTATCTACTCGCTCTCTGAATTGGAGACACTGAGCAATATCTGCCATAACCACAATATACCTCTTTATATTGATGGTGCCCGACTGGGATATGCTCTTGCCTGCGACGAGGCTGACTATACTCTTGCCGACATTGCCCGTCTGGCTGATGTGTTCTACATCGGTGGCACGAAGGTGGGATGCCTCTTCGGCGAGGCTGTGGTGGCTCGTGATCCAAAGCGATTGCCACATTTCTTCCCATTGGTGAAACAGCATGGTGCCCTCATGGCAAAAGGTCGTCTGCAGGGTGTGCAGTTCGGTACTCTCTTCACCGACAATCTCTACGTGCGCATTGCCCGTCATGCTGTGGAACTGGCTCAGCGCCTTCGTAAAGCGTTCATTGCAAAGGGTTATAAGATGGCTATCGACTCACCAACGAATCAGCAGTTTGTCGTTCTGCCTAACGATGTGATGGACCGTCTCATGCAGCATGCCTCGTTTGAACTCTGGGGACCTCGTGGCGAGAAGGAGACAACAGTTCGCTTTGTCACCAGTTGGGCAACCGACGAAAAGGATGTGGACGAGTTTATAACTTTGTTATAAAGTGAAAAGTGAAAAGTGAAAAGTGAAAAATTCGTATTCGCTTTCGTATTCGTTTTTTTTATGAAAAATATAATCTTCGACCTTGCGGGGGTTATCCTTAACCTCAACCTTGAGCGCGACACGAAGGCTCTGCTTAGTGTCGGGCTTCCCGACTTTGCTGGTTGTGTGAAACATCCGGGCATTGTTGCGGCATTGTTGCCTTATCTCAACGGACTCTGCACAAAAGAGACATTCATAGAGGCTGCCCGTCCGTTCTGCCGTGAGGATGTCACCGATGAGGAGATTCTCTGGGCAATGGATGCTGTACTCGATGATGTACCCCTGGAGCGTATTGAGATGCTCCTCGAACTGAAAAAGAAATACCGTGTGTTCCTGTTGAGCAATATCTATGAGGACGCATGGCAGCACACCATAAAGCAATTCGAGAAACACGGCTACAAACCTGAGGATTGCTTTGACCATCTGTTCCTTTCCTACGAGATGAACCTCGCCAAACCCGACCCTCGTATTTACCAGAAGGTGTTCGCCGAGGCGGGCATCAATCCCGATGAAACCGCTTATTTTGACGACTCACGCGAGAATATCGAGGCAGGCAAAGCATTGGGCTTGCATTCATATCTTGTCAGTATGAACCAACTCGAAGAGGCTACCAAGGAATGCAGTTTATAAGCCGATATGAAGCACCAATAGGTACCATCACTATGGCGAGTGATGGTGAAGCACTTATCGGCGTTTGGTTCGACCAGCAGAAACACGACAGGGCTACCCTCGGCCGTGACTTCAAGGAAGACGATAGTATGCCCATCTTCATCGAGACACGACGCTGGTTTGATATCTATTTCTCGGGTAGGGAGCCTGACTTCACTCCCCCACTGCGACTCTCCGGTTCGCCATTCCGCCAGATGGTGGGCGAGATAATGCTCGGCATCCCTTACGGCATGACCACCACTTATGGAGAGATAGCACGCGAGGTGGCTCGCCGCATGGGCAGACCGTCGATGTCGGCACAGGCTGTGGGTGGTGCTGTGGGCCACAACCCAATAGGCATCATCGTACCTTGCCATCGTGTGATGGGTTCTGACGGCAGCATCACTGGCTATGCCGGTGGTATCGACAGGAAACAGTTCCTTTTACAATTAGAATTATGAACAACAAATATACAAAATGGGTGGCTTGCTGGGGTAATGCCACATCCATAACCGATCGTAAGGAGGCTACCTTTGCCAAGGATATCACTCTGCGCTATCCTGTACGCATTGTGTTCAACGGTAGTGCTCTGCGATTCCGCTTCTCCAATCTCACGGGCACAGAACCGGTGACCATCACCCGTGCCTTTGTGGCAAAGAGCCAGGAGCACTATGAGCCGGTGGCGATAACCTTCTGCAACAACGAGAGCGTGACGATTGCGCCGGGCACAGAGGTCGAGAGCGATGCCATCGCTTTCAGCGTCACTGCCGGCGAGACGGTAGAGGTGAGCATGTATTTCGCTGACTATACCCAGATGAATGCAGGAACACTCATCACTGGTCCTTTGTCGAAGGGCAAATATTCCTATGGCGATCATGCCACAAAACAGGAACTGCCACTCGATCTGACTCGTAACACCAACTGGTTCTTCTTCCTCAACACCATAGATATCCTCACCGAGGAACAGAACCGCGCCATAGTATGTTTCGGCGATTCCATCACCGCACAGAGTTGGCCCGACTATCTCGCAATGCAGTTATGGGAGGCTGGCAGACGTGATGTGGCTGTCATCCGTCGTGCAGTGAGCGGCACCCGTATTCTCCGCCAGTATGACTGCATCACCTATCAGGCTTACGGCTTGAAGGGCGAGACGCGCTTCCCTATCGAGATGAATGTGAGCGGTGCCACCGATGTCATCATCCAGCATGGCATCAACGATATCATCCATCCTGTGGGACGCGATGTCAACCCGTTCCGTCCTTGGAGCGATATGCCTACCATCGAGGAAATGGAACGAGGTGTTGAGGAACTGTATGTGAACCATGCCCGCAAACTCGGACTGCGTGTGTGGAGTGGCACTCTGCTGCCTATCTACGGCTGGCGCACATATAACGAAGACCGCGAGATGATGCGTCGTGAGTTCAACGAGTGGTTGCGCACATCACCAATCTTCGATGGGTGCATCGACTTCGACGCTGCCGTCCGTCATCCAGAGCATATCGCGATGTTCGCCGACGGCTTCGACTCAGGCGACCACCTCCACCCAAGCGAGAGTGCGTATGAAGCAATGGGAAAGGCAGCGCTGATGAAACTTTTCAATGGCAATTAAAAAAAATAAAATACAAACATGAGACAAAATGAACGAATAGTCTTTGTTGACTACATCCGTGTTATCGCGTGCTTCCTTGTGATGCTGGTTCACGCAAGTGAGAATTTCTATGGTGCCGACCCATCGGGCTTGGCTGGTGACAAGTCGATGCTCCTCAGTGAGGCAAACCGCTTCTGGGTATCGTTCTACGACGGTGGTGTCGCACGCACATGTGTACCTCTTTTCATGGTAGTATCGGCATTCCTGCTCGTACCAGTGAAGCAGGGCGTCACCATGAGCGAGTTCTATATCCGTCGCTTCAAGCGTATCCTCCCTCCATTCATCTGCTTCCTGCTTCTCTACACCTTCCTCCCACTGGCTTGGGGTGGCATGTCGTGGGAACAGAGCATGGCCGACCTGAAACTCATCCCATTCAACTTCCCTTCGATGGCTGGTCATCTGTGGTTCATGTACCCACTGATATCACTTTATATCATCATCCCAGTGGTGTCACCATGGCTCGAGCGTGCATCGGCTAAGGATGAGCGTATCTTCATCGCGTTCTTTGCGCTCTCTTCCACAATGCCTTGGTTGCAGCGATATGTGTTCCCAGAGGTGTTCGGCCAGTGCTTCTGGAATCCAAACTTCCACGCATTCTACTACTGCTCGGGTTATCTCGGCTATCTCGTTCTGGCTCATTATATCCGCGTACACCTCGACTGGGACGTGAAGAAGCGCCTCATCATCGGTGGTTCATGCTTTGCGGCAGGTGCTGCATTCACAGCATGGTCGTTCTGGTTGCGAGGCATCCCTATGCAGCCTATCGACACTCCAATGCTTGAGTGGGGCTGGGAGTTCTGTATGCCAAACCTCATCGTAGCAACCTTCGGTGCATTCCTGCTCTTCACCTGCATCCGTCAGGAGAAGGCACCACGCATCATCACACAGATATCGAAACTGTCGTTTGGAATGTATCTCATGCACATGTTCTTCCTTCAGCCAATCGCTGCATACATCGTCAATGGCAATCCTGCAGAACCAATCATCCCTGTATGTATCGCCATCCCTGTGATAGCAATCTGTTCGTACACCTGTTGCGTGATAACAGCAAAACTCATCTCGCTCATCCCGGGTAGCAAGTGGATAATAGGTTAGCCCTCCCCCTTCGGGGGCTGGGGGGCTTACGGCTGCAACTCTCCTAAATAGAAATGCCCTTGGTTGGCACGGTCGAAAATAGAGAATCCCCATAGGTTAGGGTTCTCGCGATTGCCGTATTCTATGGTTACGAATATCTCCTCACCAATGATACTCGCGGCTGCAAAGGCTATCGACTTGCCATACCCCGGATTCTCCTCCGGTGTATAGTCCATATTCTGCACTGTGGCTTTGTCAATGAAATATGACGTACCACCCACACGGATATAGTTCTTCGAATACAGAATGACATAAGGCTCCTTCAACTCTTCCACCTCACCAATCTTCCAGTTGCCCGCATTACGAGGATCCGGATCGAGATGCTGAGTGTAGTAAGCATGGAATTCCTTCACGCCTTTTGTCTTTGCCGTTACCGACACAGCAACAAAAAGCATCATCAACGAGAGAATAGCTATCTTCTTCATATTATTGCCTGATGATTATATAACTCTTAACTTTTAACTTTTAACTCTTAACTTTTAACTCTTCACTCTTCACTTCCTCTCACCCTCTCCCTGCACTCTTCCAGTATTGCCATCAGGTCGTCGTACTTATCAGCGCGGAGCATGGCGATGCGTGTCTGGCGGAAGTCAGGAATGCCTTTGAACACTGGCGAAGAGGCGGGATGACGACGGGTGGGGATGATACCACGATATTCGTCGATACGCTCCACATTGATGCGAAGTTGCTCTTCGAGCACATCAATCTTCTCGTCGAGGGTGAGTGGAGTCTTTGAGAATATCCACGGTTGACCGAAGGTGGCACGACCAATCATCACTGCATCGACACCGTATTTGTCGAAAGCGTTGTCGGCATCTTCAAGGGTCTTTATGTCACCATTGCCGATGATAGGGATATGCATCTTCGGGTTGTTCTTCACCTCACCGATGAGTGTCCAGTCGGCATCACCGGTGTACATCTGACTGCGTGTACGACCATGGATGGTAAGTGCACTGATACCTCTGTCCTGGAGGCGCTCCGCCAGTTCCACAATAAAGGGACGGTGGTCGGCTCCGGGAATTGTCAGCGAGGCATCCATCATCGTTGGCACATCCCATCCGAGGCGTGTCTTCACCGTGACTGGGGTGTTGACAGCCTTCACCACCTTGTCTGTTATGTCGAGCAACAACGGTACATTACGGAGCATTCCGGCTCCGGCACCCTTGCCTGCCACTTTCTTCACAGGACAGCCGAAGTTGAGGTCGATGACATCAGGATGGGCTTCGTTCTCCACGATTTTTGCCGCTTCCACCATTGCTTCTACATCACGGCCATAGATCTGAATACCCACAGGGCGTTCCTCTTCGGCTATGGTGAGTTTTTTCACTGTGGCATTGACGGAGCGTATCAGGGCTTCAGCACTGACAAACTCGGTATAAACCATTGCTGCGCCGAATCGCTTGCAGAGCATACGGAAACCAATGTCGGTGACATCTTCCATTGGTGCAAGGAACAGCGGACGATTTGGAAAAGTTGATATGTTCATAATATAATACACTCCCCCCGCTCGGCTTTGCCGCTTTCATAGCGATAGCGGAGAAAGAATGATGGGGGAGATGGAGGGGGGCTTCTAAAACAAATGATATACTCCTCCGGCGAGGGTCTTCAACAGACCTTTCATCTCGAGTTGGAAGAGTGTCGATGAGAGGATATTGATTGGCAAGCCTGTCCTCACCGTCAGCACATTGATCTGCTGATCGTTGTTTTGCTGAAGAGCATCCACCACCCTCAGCTCGTTTTCCGACAGGTCAGGGAACATCTGGCGCTCGATGCCTTCCTCACGGGCTTGGGCGAGTTGCCGTTCATCATACCACCCCATTGCATTCACGAAATCCTCTGCCGAGGTGATGAGCGATGCTTTATTATCACGAATGAGATTGTTGCAACCTTTGCTGTATTCGGCGTTGACTGGTCCAGGGAATGCGAAACAGTCACGGGAATAGTCTTGCGCTATTCGCATTGTTATCAGTCCACCGCCTTTATACGCACTCTCCACCAGAATACAAGCATCCGACACGCCCGCCACAATACGGTTGCGCTGCACGAAGTTGCCTTTGGCTCCCGGTGTCAAACTGATATATTCGGTGAGCAGTCCTCCATTGGAGAGCATCTTGACGGCTGTGTCACGATGGGCGTTAGGATATATCTGGTCGAGACCATGGGCAAGGACTCCCACCGTTGGGAATCCATTCGCCAGTGCCTCGCGATGGGCACAGATATCTACACCATAAGCCAATCCACTGACGATGAGCACATCGGGGCAATACTGACGCAGATCGCTCACAAACTTGCGGATTATGTCTTGTCCGTAGAGGGTGGCATGGCGCGTGCCGATGATGGCGACGACCTTCGACGCGTTGAGGTCGGCCGAGCCGCGATAGAACAGCACCGTCGGTGCATCAGGACAGTCAAGCAGACGCTGTGGATAACGCTCGTCGTTGAGGTGCAGCACCTGTATCTTATTGTCCACATCCCAGCGATATTCAGCCTCTGCACGCATCAGAGCATCGTCCATATTGCGGAACGCCTCCACCACTGCGTATGGTGCCTCGGGTATCACCTCGCGGATATCATTACGATGTTCCACGATGGCAGTTGCAGTACCAAAACGGTCGTAGAGTTCGTGCAGCACGGTTAAACTCATACAACTCAACCGGGTGAGGGCAATAGCGTAGATGGCTTCTTTGTTCATTATTCTTTAAGGTGGGCTCTATAAATTGGCTTTTTAATATTTTTGAATTATTTGTGAGAACAGTTTGAAAGCGGATGAAGGCGTAATGCGAGCATTACAACTGAAGTAGCTTACAAAATGGGCCACAAAGAAACAAAAAGATAAAAAAGATCAACTACCCATATATTTTATATTATTAATCGTGGGAATTTATAGATCCCACCTTTAAATAGTCGGCGAAGGCCTGTTGTAATACTTCTGAGTCGCTCAGACGACCGTTGATGACGCATACCGCCTCGACGGTGGCACGCAGGCAGAGTTTGTTGTCGCTCTTACGCACGATATCCTGATGGAAGATATACCGCAGTCCCTCCTTACTCATATATACGCGCGAGAGGAAGACATCCTCTGGTCGGAGAGGAGTCTTGTACTGCTGGTTCATTCGTGCCACAACGACATCGATGCCCTGCTCGTGCAGATCGGCAAACGACAGTCCGATACTCTGTATAAACTTATGTCGGGTGTGCTCCATATAGTGCAGATAGTTAGCATTGTTCACAATGCCCTGGATATCGCACTCATAATCGCGCACTTCCATTTCGATTTCAAATACCATAGTCTAAGTGAAAAGTGAAAAGTGAAAAGTGAAAAATTTTAGCCTTCGCCATCGCTCACTCCCTCCCATTAGGGGGAGGGCTGGGGAGGGGCTCCTCTCTCAGAAACCCCGGATTCGACTTTATGAAATGATATCCCATCCTGCATCTCAGGCACTCGTGCTTGTCGCAGTATTCCTTCTTCAACTGTATGAGAGCCTGCGAATCACCGGCGGTCTTCACCTCTACTCCACACTCACGCCATAGGCGTACAATGTTGTTGTCCTCGGCTTTTATCTGTTCCAACAGATCGATGGCTTTGTTCACCAGTTGCTCTTTGTGTCGGTATCTGCCATAGGCAAACATCAGCGGAGCCACTACATTGATGACGAGGTTCTCTATCGATGCGCGCGACATCTTCTTGTCGTTCTTCTCGCTTTCCACTCCAAACACATAATGTGTCTGCCAGTATTCGCTCACCTGCGTGGCGAGTGCTTTCTCCACATCTTCTATCGTGTTGCACTCCAACAGCAGACTCAGTCCTGCCGTACGGTTGTAATGGAGGGTGGCCAACTGCGACAGTCGTATGTATGGGAAATTCTGTGGGCGCATCCTCAGGAACTTCCACTGCTTACCGTCGATAGGAGTGAGCGTGAACTTATGCGCCAGGTATTTATACTCACGGTGCAGACGGTGGAAATACAGGTCGCCGTCCATCTCTTCACGATGGCTCAGCGGTGCTGTGGCAATGTCCAGCAATCCTGCCTGTCCGAAGAAGATGGCTTCTATCTGGAACAGGTCGTCGCGGTGATGGTCGATAGCTCTCATAGGCAGTGCCTTTGCCCATTGTTCGAAGACATCGTTGTTAACACCGAACCCATAGTAGCGTGCCAGTGTCTGGAACGTTGCTTCCTCCCAACCGCCGCAGAGGGCGTTGACGCGCGCCATGATATCCTCGGTCTTGCGCTCCAGGCGTTCCGTCTGCAGTGCCGACAGCCACGAGTGGATGGTGAGCGATGGCAACTGGCCCAGTATGTCGTGGCAGCGTGGATAGCGGTCGTCGCGGAGCAGTCGGTCGTAGTTGTCGCGCAGATTGTCGGGGATAGGCACCACCATCTGCACCAGTCGCTGACCTTTGCTGTTGAACACATCCATATCGGCCTCGCACACCACATGGAGTATGGTGTTGTCGTAAGCCTCGTCACGGTCATGGCCGTGCAGATTCCAGTGGCTCGACTTCAGATGCAGTTCCACATTGCCCACCCACAGAGTACCGTCGATTTTGACTTTGGCATTGAAGAAGTCGGGACCTGCATCGTGGTTGTGCAGACCTACATCCAACACCTCGACAGTTCTGCCATCGGTGGTGACAAGCGAACGGAGCGGAAACAGGCGATGCTTCCATGTGTAATGAAAGAGTTTCTCCATCAATAGGTGCAATTGTTTCTTAACAATTTGCAAAACTACAAAAAAAAGATGAGGAGAGAGTATGAAAACTAACAAATATGGTTAAATTTCTTTGATTTTCCACTCGTTTGTAGTAATTTTGTACTGCGAATATAACAAAATACACAATATATGAAAATTGCATTGATTGGTTACGGCAAGATGGGCCGCATGATTGAAGAGATTGCCCTGAGCCGCGGACACGAGATTGTCAGCATCATTGATATTGACAATCAGGAGGATTTCGAGAGCGAGGCTTTCGCTTCGGCTGACGTGGCTATCGAGTTCACCGCCCCACATGTGGCTTACGGCAACTATCTCAAGGCTTGGAAGGCAGGCGTGAAGGTTGTCAGCGGTTCTACAGGATGGCTCAAGGAGCATGGCGACGATGTGAAGAAGGCTTGCACCGAAGAGGGAAAGACGCTCTTCTGGGCTTCCAACTTCTCGGTAGGCATGGCTGTGTTCAAGGCTGTCAACAAATACTTGGCAAAACTCATGAACGGTTTCCCACAGTATGACGTTACAATGGAGGAGACTCACCATGTGCATAAACTCGATGCACCATCGGGCACAGCGATAACACTGGCTGAGGACATCATCGGCAATCTCGACCGTAAGGAGCGCTGGGGCTTGCACGAGACATCACTCGGCGTGCTCCGTATCGACGACATCCGTCGCGGTGAAGTTCCGGGAATCCACACCATCACCTACGACTCGCCATTGGAGGATCGTATCATCATCACCCACGATGCTCACTCTCGCCGTGGCTTCGCCCTCGGTGCTGTCCTCGCTGCCGAGTTCACCGCAGAGCACGAGGGATTGCTCACCATCGATGACATGTTCAAATTTTAAAAACAGAAACAATGATCGACAAGAAGAAAGAAAAACTGAATATGAAGGTACAATGGACAAAGTTCATCATTGTACTTGTGTTGTACCTGCTGTTCCTCTACTGGGTGAAGAGTTGGCTGGGACTCGTAGTAATCCCATTCATCTACGACATCTATATCACAAAGAAGATACGCTGGCAGTGGTGGAAAGACGCTGAAGGTCCTGTACGCTTCATCATGTCGTGGGTCGATGCCCTCGTATTCGCCCTCGTCGCAGTGTATTTCATCAACCAGTTCTTGTTCCAGAACTTCGTCATCCCATCAAGTTCATTGGAGAAGAGCCTCCTCACCGGCGACTACCTCTGCGTGAGCAAGGTGAGCTATGGTCCGCGCATCCCACAGACTCCTCTCACAATGCCTCTCACACAGCACACTCTGCCAATCATCGGTTGCAAGAGTTATATCGAGTGGCCTCACTGGGACTACCGTCGTGTGAAAGGTCTCGGCGATGTGCAACTCAATGATATCGTGGTGTTCAACTACCCTGCCGGCGATACCATCTGCTACGAACCAATGTATCAGCAGCAGGACTATTATCAGTTGGCATACAGCATCGGTTCGCAGATATGGGACCAGCAGAAGGCCGACTCGTTCAACATCTACAACCTGAACCGTCAGGAGCAGTACGACCATTTCAAGAACATCTTCGCCCTGGGCAGTCGCTATTTGAAGAACAATCCGAACACCTTCGGTGACATCACCGCACGCCCTACCGACCGCCGTGAGAACTATGTGAAGCGCTGTGTCGGTCTGCCGGGACAGACTCTCCAGATCAAAGACCATATCATCTATCTCGACGGTAAGGCAAACAAAGAACCGGAGGATGTGCAGTACACATACAGAGTGGTACTGCAGGACGGTGTCAGTTCGTACGACCTCATGGACCGCTACGACGACATGCTCAAAGACCTCTGCATCAGTCAGGAAGACCTTGCGAGCATGAACCGCGACGGATATATCCCTCTCACCAAGCGCGCCGTGAAGGAACTCCTTTCACATAAGGAACTCGTGAAGAGCATCACCCTCAACACCCAGGCTACCGTGGGCGACATCTACCCTCTCAACGCTGTCACAGGCTGGACACGCGACAACTACGGTCCTGTATGGATTCCAAAGAAGGGCGAGAGCATCGACCTGACAATGGACAATATCGCTGTCTATGAGCGTCCAATACGCATCTATGAGGGCAACGACCTCGAGGTGAAGAACGGACAGATATATATCAACGGTCAGTTGGCGAAGTCGTACACCTTCAAACTCGACTACTACTGGATGATGGGCGACAACCGTCACAACTCTCTCGACTCTCGTTACTGGGGCTTCGTGCCAGAGGATCACATCGTTGGTAAGCCACTCTTCGTATGGTGGTCGAGCGACCCAGACCGTCACGGCTTCAAGGGCATCCGCTGGAACCGCATCGGAAAGGTGGTGGATGATATAAAATAAAAGCCCCCCATCCCCCAAAGGGGGAGCGATAGCGATAGCTAACAGCTGAAATTATTCGACCTGTACGGTT
>JAZQOD010000107.1:0-5365 GCA_045627685.1 Prevotella sp.
GAGCGCGTGTTCAAAAAAAAGAATTTTGCGTTTCACCCGTCACCTGTCACAAATTGCTTGTAACTTACTGATAATCCGCGCTTTAAGTATGTGACAGGTTGGTTCTCACCTGTCACCACCTGTCACACACCCGTCACAAAGCCCCTCCCATCCTCCCCAAAGGAGAGGTGCTTAAATAGTCTTAATGGCTCGGAGCCACAGTATTTTGATTTCTTTTATGAAATTGCGGATCACTACGAAAACCCTGTGTTTCGATAATTATTCAAAGAAAATATATGCCCAGGTCTAACGACCTATCGGTATCTGCACAAGTCTCCTCGTGAGTGAACTCCCGGTAGCCTTGCTGCATCTACCTGCGAGGAATCAAAATTCCTCACTGGCCATATTGGAAAATAGGCATTGCCTAAAAATCGCCCAATGGCGAAAAATGGTATGAGCCCCTCCCCAGCCCTCCCCGTAATGGGAGGGAGCCATGAGGATAGCTTTGATTATCGGAGGACGCACTGTCAGAAAGAGTATATTCGTAGCCCTCCCCATTACGGGGGAGACGGAGGGGGTCTTATTATATTTTTTCGCATATTGCGAATTTTTTGGCCATTGGGCCATATTTTCCAGTGCAGCCAAGTAACGATAGTTACTGTTAGAATGATTAGCATTGACTGTTAAGAACTTGTTCTTATAAAGGCAAGCATAAGCAGAATAACGAAAAAGCAACGCTTTTGGCTGTACATTTTTCATTAAATAATAAATAATCACACTGGATTTTACGGGTGAGCCCAAAATTGCGTCCAAAAGTATATAATTACAAGAAAAAATCATAAAAATCAAAAAAAGTTGCCGAAAAATTTGGAAATCGACGAAAAATGTTGTATCTTTGCATTTGGATTTTTAATCCTATGCAATTTCGCGATTTTTGTAGCTCCGTCTACATGAATTTTTCGCAAAAGTTGCATAATATATAATAGGTACACGTGTACCGCTTTAATAATTTCATACTGTGGCAGCCCAAATCGCCTAAGGAAGCGAATAATCGGTGCAAGTCCGGAAACTCCACAATTTTTGTTTAACCTGCAGTTATGATTCAGGCACGAATAGTGTCTGTTTGGTTGCTGCGCAAAAAAGAAAGGATTACTATGGAGCTAGAAAAGAACATGAACTCCGTAAACGAGAACTCTGGTTCTCAGGGCAACCTTTCAATGGTTGCAACAGAGGTTGAGGCGAAGACCTTGGCCGATGAATTCCTCGAGGCTCATTATGAGTTTCGTCGAAATGTACTCCGTGGCTGTACGGAGTACCGCAAGATTGGTGAGGAAAACTGGATTGTACTCACCAAGGAAGCTGTTAAGAGCATCTTGCTCAAGAGTGTGCGTGAACTGGGCGATGACATCGACATCAAGCCAGAGATTCGTCTCTATGTCGTGTCTGACGAGCCACAGTTGTTTGATCCTATCAACGACTGGCTCACGAACCTGCCAGAGTGGGATGGCAACGACCGAGTGGTGGATTTCTGGAAGCGCATTCCAGGAATCACTGCCGACCAGATCTACTTCATGAGCATCTATCACCGCTCGGTAGTGGCTCACTGGCTCGGCATGGATTCTGAACACGGAAATGAGTGCGTGCCTGTGCTCATCGGTGCTCAGGGTGCACGAAAGTCAACGTTCGTGCTGCAGTTTCTGCCACCACACCTGCGTCAGTACTATCTCGACCATTTCAACCTTGCCAACAAGTTCGACAAGGACATGGCGCTCACCAACTGTCTCATCATCAACCTCGACGAGATGGACAAGTACAGCGCCAAGCAGATGGCTGAGATAAAGGCTTCGCTGTCGAAGGTGGAGGTGAATGCACGCAACATCTATGGTCGTACCATCGAGTGCAAGCGTCGCTATGCATCATTCTTTGCAACGACCAACTGCGAGATGCCACTCACCGACCCTACTGGTTCTCGACGCTTCATCTGCATCCGAGTGCCAAACGGCCGAATCATCGATGTTGAGACTGCCATCGAGTATGAGCAGCTCTATGCCCAGATTCTCCATGAACTGAAGGTCGGAAAGATGCGCTATTGGTTCAATGATGATGAGACCAGCCAGATTCAGGCCCTGAACACGCCTTTCCAGCGTGAACTCGACCTCAACCAGATGCTGTCCCTCTGCTATCGTCATGCCAAGGACGATGAGGAGGCGAAGCAGGTGGGTGTACTCGAGATTCAGCAGCATCTGCATTCCCTTTTCCCAGCCGTGGCTATGCCTCAGATTTCCACGGTGAAGATTGGCAAGGCGATGAAGGCAGCCGATTTTGTGAAGACCCACACTCGCAAGGGATCTGTCTATCCAGTAGTGGAAATCTAGCAGAAACAGGCACTGTGTGATGGGTGTGTGACAGGTGGTGACAGGTGAGAAACAACCTGTCACACCCCTAACACACTGATTTACAGAGCGTTACACCCGTTTTGTGATAGGTGACAGGTGAAACGCAAAATTCTTTTTTTTCTGGGAAAATTAGAAACCCCTCCCCCGCCCTCATTTTTTTTCTTTACTCAGGCAACGCAAAAACAAAGAAATTTCAATTTTGTTTATCACTGATTATCAGCGTATTAAGTCCGAAATTGTGTATTCGTTGTGTATTATTTCTCGGGGAAATGTTTGGTGATTTCAAAGAAATGACGTAATTTTGCCCAAGCGAACACAGAGAATATCAAGTTTACTTGAATATCCTTTGTTGAGCGACAGCAAATTCTCTGTAAAGAAACTTTGGCAACAGGTTCAATTAGGCGGGCCGCGAGACATGGGACCTGTCTCGTTTTCCCCAAACAACCTTACCTATAGAAATTTATATTTACTAATAGTTGGACAAAGATGAAAAAAAGTTTGATTTTGCTTTTTAGCCTAATGGTATGTCTCGGTCTCTACGCTCAGGGGCAAGATATCCGTTCTTTACTTGACTCCGCATACAATGCATATGAGAGCAATAAAAATTATATCTTTTCAAGGAATTTCTCTTTGTACAATAACGACTCCTATAAAATAGAAAGAAGATTAAAGAACAAAGATAGAAAAATCAAGAAAAGAAATTTGATTATTACAGATTCTTGTATATATGTAAAAAATTGGAAACCTAATCATAGAACTGGAAATACAATTATAGGTTCTCCAACTATTTCATTATTTCGAGACTCAATTATCATACATACAGGCCTTTTATCCGCTAACGAGAAAGGATATTATTACGGAATATCAGATATTGCTTTGTTCGTTTTGGATGCATCAAACAACAAATGGATGTTTGTAAAGAATTGGAGACCAAATCTTGAATTTAGAAAGAAAGGAACATTTGATGATTTGGCAGAAGAATGCTTCCAGAAGGCTGTGTCATTTATACAAGAAAAATCTAAAAAGGAAAATATATCTATATACAGAATAGCAGAGTATTGGCCAAATTTGAATTCCGAGAATGTATACCCAACAATACCATCTGGAGCAAATCCAAGATGGTTCAAGGATAAGGCCGATTACTTTGTAGGTTATCCAGAGGCTTCGCTGAATGGTAACACCATAACTGTGACACTTAAGATCATAGAATCTGACAAAATCACAGACATACATCACTTAAAAAATTTCGACACTGTTTCCTTGACTTATGACTTTTCGAAGAACTTGTTTTATTCCCGTACAAGTAACAGATGATTCTCCCATGATGTTTTTGAAATAGCATTAAGCCATGCCATACTCGTAGATAGAGTCGCTGACGCATAGAATTAATTTTTCGACGCGTGAACAGATTTTTAAATATTTTAATCTACTTCGTATCTTTTCACTCGGCTGCTCTCGACAATGCTTGAGTAAACTCAGACATTGTTCTCATTTGCACGAGTGTTGTCTGCCTGCGGCCATTTTAATTTACTGATAATCTTGGCTGACTCATCAGAGGGCGCACTGTCAGAAAGAGTATCTCCCTAACCCTCCCCATTATGGGGGAGACGGAGGGGGGCTCCAAAGTGGAGATTATCCGGAAAACATTTTTCATCTTCACTCAGGCAACGCAAAAACAAAGAAATTTTAATCTTGTTTACCACTGATTATCAACGCGTTAAGTCCGAAATTGTGTATTCGTTGTGTATTATTTCCCGGGGAAATGTTTGGTAGTTTGATTATTAAAGACTACTTTTGCATAAAATTCATAAAAACAACCCCAACACCTATGCGTACATCTACAAATATCCTTTTCTGCATCATCGTTCTTGCTCTTTCTGCCTGTGGAGGGGGCAGTTTCGAGAAGCGACTCTCTGCTCTCGACTCTGTGCTCAAAGACAAGCCCGACTCTGTGTACGAGTTGCTGCTCGGCATGGAGGAAGAGGCTATTATGCAGAAGAAATCCAACAGGATGTACTATGAACTCATGCGTGCTGATGCCCAGAACAAGGCGTATGTGGATTTCACCACTGACTCTGTGATGAGGATTGTTGCCGACTACTACGACCGTCACGGTTCTGCCAACGAACAAATGCGTGCCCACTATCTCCTCGGCTGCACCTACCGCGACCTAAAGGATGTGCCTATGGAACTGCAATGCTTTCAGGACGCTGTAAAAAAGGCTGACACAACAAAGAAGGATTGCGATCTGTACACATTATATGCTATATACGGACAGATGGCAAATCTATATCACAACCAATACTTACCAGAAGAAGAACTTAAAGCATTGGAAATGTGTGAAAATATTGCCGCTTTAGATAATGATACTGTTTCCGAAATTACTGCCTACGAACTAAGACAAAGGGCTTTTTATTTTATGAATATGCCTGATAGTGTCTTGTCGGTTTCGAAAAATGCCCATAGAAGATATAAGGCTCTTGGGCTTAATCAGATGGCGGCTATGATGCTCAGTCCTGCAATAGATATCCTAATAAAAAGAGGACAATATGAAGAGGCTGAAGAATACATCAAGGAAGTTGACTTGTATTTAGAAGAGAAATCAAAAAGTCCAAAACAGGAAAAAGGAAAGATAGTTTTTGCCTATCATAAAGGATGTCTTGCCCTTCATCATGATCAGATCGATTTAGCAGACTATAATTTCCGGCTTTTGCTTACAGATCAGAAAGAATATGCCTATTCCGGACTATTATCTTTATTTGAAAAAACTGGCAATACCGACTCTATTGCTAAGTATGCAAGACTCTACGCAATAGCTAATGATTCAAGTTTCTATGGTAACAATGCACAAGTAATTGCCCAGATGACTGCCATGTATGATTACAACAGGCATAAGGAAGTTGCAATGAAGAACCTGATGGAAGCCAAAAGTGCAAAGGAGGTAGCCTTCTGGCTTGCGTTGGTCGTGGCTGTGTTATGGTTCCTCGCGA
>JAZQOD010000108.1:0-1545 GCA_045627685.1 Prevotella sp.
CATCATGGTGAACTCGGCATCTATCAACGGTGTGCCTGTACACGCAAGTTATGAATATCTGACAAAGTGGTTGAAGGAAGACCTGCAGTGGGATGGTATGATTGTTACCGACTGGGCTGACATCAACAACCTCTTCTCGCGTGAGCATGTTGCAAAAGACAAGAAAGACGCTATCCGTATTGCCATCAATGCAGGTATCGACATGTCGATGGACCCATATAGCGTTGATTTCTGTATTCTGCTGAAGGAACTCGTGAACGAGGGTAAGGTGAGCATGGAGCGTATCGATGATGCAGTGCGTAGAATCCTTCGTGTGAAGTATCGTCTCGGACTGTTCGAGCATCCAAACACACTTGCCAAGGACTATCCATTGTTCGGTTGTGATGAATTCGCACAGAAGGCACTGGCAGCAGCCGAGGAAGCAGAGGTGCTGCTGAAGAACCAGGACAACACACTGCCAATAGCAAAGGGTAAGAAGATCCTCCTCACCGGTCCTAACGCCAACCAGATGCGTTGCCTCAACGGAGGATGGTCGTACACATGGCAGGGAAGCAATGCCGAGGATCTGGCAGAGAAATACAACACCATCTACGAGGCCCTCTGCAATAAGTATGGCAAGGAGAATGTGATCCTCGAGCAGGGTGTGAAATACAATGAGAACGGTAAGTACTGGGATGAGTTGGAGCCAGAGATCGACAAGGCTGTGGCAGCAGCAAAGGATGTGGATATCATCGTGGCTTGTATCGGTGAGAACTCATATACAGAGACTCCTGGAAACCTTACCGACCTCACACTCTCAGAAAACCAGCGTAACCTCGTGAAGGCACTGGCAGAGACTGGTAAGCCTATCGTGATGGTGCTGAACGAAGGTCGCCCACGCCTCATTGCCGATATCGAACCACTGGCAAAGGCAGTTGTGGATATATTCCTTCCAAGTAGTTATGGTGCTGACGCATTGGCAAACCTCCTTGCAGGTGATGCTAACTTCTCGGCAAAGATGCCTTACACATATCCAAAGGAGATAAACTCGCTCATCAACTACGACTACAAGGTGAGCGAAGAGGTGGGCACTATGGCTGGTGCATACGACTATGATGCGAAGGTGGTTCAGCAGTGGCCATTCGGATTTGGTTTGAGTTATACTACCTATGAATACAGTAACCTTTGTATAAACAAAGGGAACGGTGGCGTCGTTTCGTTTGGACCGGAGGATGAGCTAACTGTGACTGTTGATGTGAAGAACACCGGCGAGCGTGCTGGTAAGGAAGCAGTACTGCTCTACTCGAGCGACTTGATGGCATCGGTAGTGCCAGACTGCCGTCGTCTGCGTGCATTCAAGAAGATAGAACTGCAGCCAGGTGAGACAAAGACAGTGACTTTCAATGTGAAGGCATCAGAACTGGCATTCGTTGGTCAGGACGGTCGCTGGACAGTTGAAGAGGGTGAGTTCGTGCTTACCTGCGGCAATCAGGCGGCAAAGATCAACTGCACTGAGACGAAGGTGTGGTAAAACCATAAGCCCTCCCATATATGGGAGGGAACAGG
>JAZQOD010000109.1:0-13460 GCA_045627685.1 Prevotella sp.
TCTCTGAGCAGGAGCAGCGTGAAGGTTGGAAACTCCTCTGGGATGGTAAGACTACTAACGGTTGGCGTGGCGCAAAGATTGCCACATTCCCTGAGAATGGCTGGACTATCGAGGACGGTATCCTGAAGGTGCATGCCTCCAACGGAGCAGAGAGTGCCAACGGTGGTGACATCGTTACAACACGCACCTACAAGAACTTCATCCTGAAGGTTGACTTCAAGATTACCGAGGGTGCAAACTCTGGTATCAAGTATTTCGTTGACCCTGACATGAACAAGGGTGAAGGTTCGGCTATCGGTTGCGAGTTCCAGATTCTCGACGACCTCCGCCATCCTGATGCAAAACTCGGTGTTAACGGCAACCGTACCCTCGGTTCACTCTACGACCTCATTCCTGCTCCAACAGACAAGCCTTTCGACATCACTGCTTGGAACACTGCTGTTGTGGTGGTTCAGGACAAGCACGTAGAGCACTGGCTCAACGGTGTGAAACTGCTTGAATACGAGCGCGGCACACAGATGTGGGATGCCTTCGTGGACTATTCAAAGTATAAGAACTGGCCTGATTTCGGTAACCGTACCGAGGGTAACATCCTCCTCCAAGACCACGGTGATGAGGTTTGGTTCAAGAATGTAAAAATCAAAGAGTTGCCTTAATCATCCAGCAATAAGTTAATTTGTCCACTTTTGCACATATATACAGACCCGGAGTAGAGCAGAACATGCTCTACTCTTGGTTTTCAGCCATGCACACACGCGTGGACATTATTATAATTGGCAAGAAAGGCAAGGATGAACTGCTGTCTGTCATTGGGAATATTCACGACAGAATAGCACAGATAGAAAGCCTCGGCAACTGTTTTGATCCAAGCAGTGAACTGGCACGCTTCAATGCTGGAATCCTGTCCAAGAAACAGTTGAGCGAGGAACTATCCACCATTCTCGACCAGTGCGACCAATGGAAAGAGACAACCGGTGGCATTTTCGATGTGGCAGTAGAAGGCAAGGTCAACCTTTCCGGATTTCTGAAAGGCTATGCCCTTGATGCCATCATACCAATACTTGAAAAACACGGAATAAACAATGCCCTCATAAACTGCGGCAACAGTTCGGTACTCGCTCTCGGCAATCAGCATGGTGACAATGGTGGCTGGCGAGTGGGAAACAAACAAGGAGAACAGTTTGTGCTCCACGATGAGTGTCTTACCACCTCAGGCAATGACTCCCCTGACCGTAGGCATATAATAAATCCGTTGACCCATCAGTATGCCGAGGGCCAACGGATAGTATCTGTTGTAACGAAAAATGGTGCCGAGGGTGAGGTTCGCTCTACCGTCGCTTTCCTACTCTCCGCTAATCAGTGACAGTATATACTGGCATTTCTTCTCATTGCCCAAGGTCTTGCCCTTGTCGCAAGAGAGTTTGATGCAGTCATGCCACTCACGCATTTCTGTGATACGACACTTTGTGAGTTTTATGACGATATTCGATGGTTTGGCATTGTTGATATCGCACATGAGATGCGTACCAACACCGTAAGAATCGAGAACTCGTCCATTACAGAAGTTATGAATCTCGATACAACGGTCAACATCAAGTCCATTTGAATAAACCACCTGTTTTGTTGCCGGGTTGATGCCAAGTTGCTTGTATTTCTCGATGACTTTCTCTGTCTGTTCTTCCTCAATACCACTGTCAACACGCAGTCCTGAGTACATCATCGCCATACGCTTCGACATGTTTTTGAAGAAGATATCATCGCCGAAACAGTCGTAGAGGTAGATACCGTTGTTGCCATCGTAAACATCCGAGAACTTCTTCATTACCATATAGTTACATTCAAACACACCACTTACATTCTCCTCGAAAGAGATGATTTGGTGCGAGAGTGTGCCAAGTGGTTTGAGGCCCAGTTCCATAGCGAGATACACATTACTTGTACCGGTGAATGTTCCAGGCCATTCCTGTGAGCGATACACCTCTGTCATGGTCTTTAGCACCATCTCTTGGTGAGCATAAGAGAAACGTCGGCGAGTACCCATATCACCCAGCACAAGACCGTTTTCGAATATACGGCGTGCCTTGTCGGCTGCCTTCTGACGTTCAGCCTCAACATCATACTTCTCCATATCACCGTTCAGGGTGTGGATAATCTCCGAAATGCACGAGAGAAGTGGCATCTCCCACATGATGGTAGAGAACCATTTGCCTTGAATCTTTATCTCAAGATGACCGTCCTCATCCTGTGATATTGCAACCTCGGCTGGATTGAAACGATAACCTTTCAGGAAAGTGAAATACCACAATGGGAGCCACACACAACGGCTTGCCATAAACTCCACCTCCTCATCGGTGATGACGACATCAGCCATGTGGTCAACCTGCTCTTGGAGCAATGAGGCAAAACCTTGTGGATAACAGGTCTTATTACGGTCAATGAAAGTGTACTCCACCTCTGCACGAGGATACTGCTGGAGAATATAATACTGACAAGAGAAGGTATAAAGGTCGTTGTCAGTGAAATGATTGATAATAGGTTTCATCTTGTTTGCGGTAGGTTCTATAACTTTTATTTCACCATGATCTGGCATGATCTCATTGTCTCAAGCGAAGCCTCATGCTTTTCCGGAGTAACACCTGCACAGCAAGAAGCATCAACAGAAATCGGCATTTCTGGCATATTAGCCTTCAACAGCAGTGCATTCGACACAACACAGATATCTGTGCATAGACCGATGAGTTCAATCTCACTCACATCACTATGAAGGAGCATTTCAGCCAGAGCCACACTACCGAAGGTTGGTTTGTCAACAACCTGTACATTATCACCTTTCTTATCGAGTGCCACCTGTACATCGTGGTTTATCTGCCAGCCTTCTGTATCTTTGATACAATGTTCAACAGGAAGAAACCTACCCTCCTGAGTATTGAGGTAATCCAAAGGATGAGTATCGCGTGTAGCGATGATACATCCATCCCACTCCTCAATCTTCTTCACAACATTTGGCACGATTGTCACGGCTTCACTTGTGCCAAGACTTCCATCAATGAAGTCTTTCTGCATGTCAACAACGATTAACGCTTTCACCTTATTTTGTATTTTATTAGTTGATAATTCATTTTACAATGCGAAATTACTATTTTTTTTGTAACTTATCACCCAAAACCAATAAAAATCTGCGTATTACTGATAAGTTTCTGCATTTTGCCGCTTCAAGTAAGCCTTCGTCGGCCATTTCCACATAGGTTTTGTGTCCTGACGAACGGGCAAAATAAAACCACCCGTTTATCATACCTCTGTATGTAAAACGGGTGGGCGAGACTAAAATAATTGTCTTCATTGGGGGGAAGACTTCCTTGTCGTATCACACGACATTACGATATTTCTTTCACTACCTTAAGAATATCTTACTACATTTTCAAATCAACTAATATTCTAATCACTATACATTTTCACTACCATTCCCTCTTTCGGGAATTTCAACCTTTTTCTTTCAATTCCTTTCATCAACCCTCGGTATGCCGTTTCCTGATGTTTCAAGTTACAGACAACCCGCTGATGTGAAACAAAGAAAAACAAACTCATTATTTCAATCTGTCTCAATTCGTCTCTCGGAACTGTGTTGCAAAGTTACTCATAATAGAGAAAAAACAATTGTACATTCTTGTCAAGGAATTGTATTTTTGGTGTATTTTGCTTATCAAATCTACAATTTCCATGCCAAGAGGAAGGAAATTGTTCTGTTTTTACGTAGAATTTCATCAAAAAGCAAAAATCCATCAAAAAGAGCGATTAGGACAAAAGAAAGAAAAAACGGCCTGATTCCGGGCGGATTTTGTCCCTATTTTCGTACATACACAACAACGTAAAAGCGGATTTTTCACACTCACAAGCGAGCCAACCGCCTAATTGCAAGCATCACAATTCATCGGGACAATGATAAATAATTAATTATTTATTTGGCAGTATCTCGTTTTTTTTGTATTTTTGCAGTACAATATAAACTATAGTTAAATAATGATTGCTTTTTTTAAGACACCAAACAACAGTATTATCGCTACTCAGGCTGACCATCAGTTGACAGGCGATGAAGTTCAGAAACTATGCTGGCTCTACGGCAATGCTACCCCTGTGGAGGGCGACACTCTCGAAGGTTGCTTCGTTGGTCCACGTCGCGAGATGATCACTCCTTGGAGTACCAATGCGGTGGAGATAACACAGAATATGAGCGTCTGTGGCATTCAGCGTATCGAGGAGTACTATCCTGTGGCTTCGATGGACGCTGAGCACGATCCTATGCTGCAGCGTATGTACAACGGACTGAACCAGGAGGTGTTCACTGTGAACATCGAACCAGAGGCTATCAAGCACATTGAGAACCTTGAGGAGTACAACGAGCAGGAAGGTCTGGCTCTCTCTGTAGAGGAGATTGAGTACCTCCACAAGGTAGAAGGTCAACTCGGCCGTCCACTCACCGACTCTGAGGTGTTCGGTTTCGCACAGATCAACTCTGAGCACTGCCGTCATAAGATTTTCGGCGGTACATTCATCATCGACGGCGTAGAGAAGGAGAGTTCGCTGTTCGCAATGATCAAGAAGACTACCAAGGAGAATCCGAACAAGATTCTCTCTGCATATAAGGATAATGTGGCATTCTCTGAAGGTCCTGTCATCGAGCAGTTTGCTCCTGCTGACCATTCTAAGCCTGACTTCTTCAAGGTGAAGGAGGTTCAGAGTGTCATCTCGCTCAAAGCCGAGACTCATAACTTCCCAACAACAGTAGAGCCATTCAATGGTGCTTCGACAGGTACCGGTGGTGAGATCCGCGACCGTATGGGTGGCGGTGTTGGTTCATGGCCACTCGCAGGAACTGCTGTGTATATGACCTCATACCCTCGCAAGAACGGTAACGATAACGCTAACGGTAATGCTGTTCCTAATACTCCACAGTGGAGCAACGAGCAGGATATGCAACCTTGGGAGAAGATTCTTCCTGTAAGAGAGTGGTTGTATCAGACTCCAGAGCAGATTCTTATCAAGGCTTCCAATGGTGCCAGCGACTTCGGTAACAAGTTCGGCCAGCCACTTATCTGCGGTTCTGTGCTCACTTTCGAGCATCAGGAGAAAGAAGAGAAGTACGCCTACGATAAGGTTATCATGTTGGCAGGTGGTGTTGGTTACGGCACCAAGCGCGACTGTCTGAAGGGCGAGCCACAGCCAGGCAACAAGGTTGTTGTGATGGGTGGTGAGAACTACCGCATCGGCTTGGGTGGTGGTTCGGTATCATCAGTTGAGACTGGCCGCTATTCATCGGGCATCGAGTTGAATGCTGTTCAGCGTGCCAACCCAGAGATGCAGAAGCGTGCATATAATGTTGTTCGCGCATTGTGCGAAGAGGATGAGAATCCTATCGTTTCTATCCACGACCACGGTTCGGCTGGTCATGTGAACTGTCTGTCGGAGTTGGTCGAGGAGTGTGGTGGTCTTATCCACATGGATAAACTCCCTATCGGCGACAAGACTTTGTCGGCAAAGGAGATCATCGCCAACGAGAGTCAGGAGCGTATGGGACTCCTTATTGATGAGAAGTCTATCGAGCATGTGCAGAAGATTGCCGACCGTGAGCGTGCTCCAATGTACACTGTTGGTGAGACTACCGGTGATGCTCGTTTCGCATTCGAGCAGGCTGACGGCGTTCGTCCATTCGACCTCGCCGCAGAGCAGATGTTCGGTTCTTCGCCAAAGACAGTGATGGTTGACAAGACCGTTGAAAGAAAGTACGATGTAGTGACATATTCTGAGTCGAAGGTTGACGAGTATCTGAAAGAATTGCTCAAACTCGAGGCTGTGGCTTGTAAGGACTGGTTGACCAACAAGGTTGACCGCTGTGTGTCTGGTCGTGTTGCTCGTCAGCAGTGTCAGGGTGAGTTGCAGTTGCCACTCTCCGACTGTGGTGCTGTTGCTCTCGACTACACTGGTACCAAGGGTATCGCTACTGCTATCGGCCATGCTCCACAGGCTGCATTGGCTGACCCTGCTGCGGGTTCAGTACTCGCTGTTGCTGAGTCACTGACAAACCTCGTATGGGCTCCTATGGCTGAAGGTCTCGACTCTGTATCGCTCTCTGCCAACTGGATGTGGCCATGCCGCGCTCAGGAGGGTGAGGATGCTCGTCTCTATACTGCTGTACAGGCTCTTTCTGACTTCTGCTGCGCTCTGCAGATCAATGTTCCTACTGGTAAGGACTCGCTCTCGATGACACAGAAATATCCTAACGGCGAGAAGATTGTTTCTCCTGGTACTGTCATCGTTTCTGCAGGTGGTGAGGTGAGCAACATCCGTAAGATTGTCTCACCAGTGATGAAGAAGATTTCGGCAAGCCGTTTCTATCATATCGACTTCTCATTCGACGAACTCCAACTTGGTGGTTCGGCATTCGCTCAGTCACTGGGCAAGGTGGGCAGCGACGTTCCTACAGTGAAGAATCCGGAGTATTTCCGCGATGCGTTCCTCGCTATCCAGCAGTTGGTTGACGAGGGTCTTATCCTCGCCGGTCATGACATCTCTGCCGGTGGTCTCGCAACAACATTGCTGGAGATGTGCTTCGCCAACACTACTGGCGGTATCAATGTATCGCTCGACAAGTTCCAGAATACAGACATCGTAAAGGCTCTCTTCGCAGAGAACCCAGGTGTTGTCATCCAGGTTTCTGACGCTAATGCTCCTCGCGTGAAGAAGATTCTCGAGGATGCTGGTGTGGGCTATGTGAAGATTGGTGTACCACAGGTACAGCGCACTCTCACAGTGAAGATGGGCAGCCGTACAGTAGATATCAATATCGACGAGATGCGTGAGGCTTGGTTCGAGACTTCTTACCTGCTCGACCGTCGTCAGACCTTCAACGGAAAGGCTGAGGAGCGTCGCGACAATATGGGCAAGCAGCCTGTGGAACTCATCTTCGGTAACAGTTTCACCGGTCGTCTGTCACAGTACAACCTCAACCCTGCACGTCGTGAGGCAAGTGGCATCCGTGCTGCAGTGATTCGCGAGAAGGGTACCAACTCTGAGCGTGAGATGGCTTACTCATTCTGGCTCGCTGGTTTCGATGTAAAGGATGTCACCATGACCGACCTTATCACTGGTCGTGAGACTCTTGAGGATGTTAATGTCATCGCCTTCTGTGGTGGTTTCTCTAACTCCGATGTACTCGGCTCGGCTAAGGGATGGGCTGGTGCATTCCTCTTCAACCCTAAGGCAAAGGCTGCCCTCGACAACTTCTATGCTCGTAAGGATACCCTCTCTCTCGGTGTCTGCAACGGTTGTCAGTTGATGGTAGAACTCGGTCTCCTCAACAACACCTCTTCAACTACCGATGCACGCGACTATGCTCAGATGCTCCACAACGACTCACATAAGTTCGAGAGCACATTCGTTTCGCTTGCCATCCCTGAGAACAACTCAGTGATGTTCGGTTCGCTCAGCGGATTCAAGATCGGTACATGGGTGGCTCACGGTGAGGGTAAGTTCAACCTCCCACTGGACGAGAGCGAGTACAATGTCGTTGCTAAGTTCAACTACAGTGGCTATCCAGGCAACCCTAACGGTTCGTCATACGATGTTGCTGCTATCGCAAGCAAGGACGGTCGTCATCTCGCTATCATGCCACACCCAGAACGTACCATCTTCCCATGGCAGTGCGGTTTCTATCCACAGGACCGTGTCATGACCGATGAGTGCACTCCTTGGCTTGAGGCATTCGTCAATGCCCGCCTCTGGGTAGAGAAGAATATGCTCCGCGATGAGCCTGAATTCTCAGAAAAGAACTAAATGGAAAGCAAAGAATTAGATATGTTCAGTCAGCAACCTGAGGTCGAAAAGCCTCAGGTTGCAGCGACTCCTACTCCAGAACCAACTCCTGAACCAGAACCGGTTCCTACTCCCGAACCGATTCAAGAGGTTGTTCAGGATGCTCCACATGACATTTCTCCGGAACCAGCGACGGTTGCGGCTGAAATTGCTGTGCCAGAAACTATTGTACCTGAGCAAAAAGCAGAAGAGCCAACTGCGCTCCCTGTATCAAACAGTGCTTCTATTGCAGCATTGTTTGCTACATTCTTCAAAATCGGCATTGTGACCTTCGGTGGTGGCTACGCCATGATTCCAATGATTGAGTCGGAGGTTGTTGACAAGAAGAAATGGATTGAGCGGGCACAGTTTCTCGACCTTATCGCGATTGCCCAGACCTGCCCTGGAGTATTTGCCATAAACATATCTACATTCGTAGGATACAAGATGAGGAAGGAGTTCGGTGCATGCATGGCGGCTCTCGGAGCGGCACTGCCATCGTTCATCATCATCCTTCTCTTAGCAACAGTGTTCCGCCAGTATCAGGATGTGCCATGGGTGGCAGCCTGCTTCCGTGGAATCCGTCCTGCAGTAGTTGCACTCATCGCCGTTCCTACTTTCAACCTTGCCAAATCGGCAAAGATAAACTTCATGAACTGCTGGATTCCGATAATCTCGGCTCTGCTTATCTGGGCTCTTGGTGTCAACCCTATATTAATCATCATTGCCGCAGCATTCGGAGGTTATCTCTTCGGACGTCTGCTAAATTCATAACGAATCATGATATACCTGTATTTGTTTATCACATTCTTTGAGATTGGACTCTTCGGATTCGGAGGGGGCTACGGCATGCTGTCTTTGATACAGACTGAGGTTGTTGTCAACCACCAGTGGCTCTCCACAGCGGAATTCACTAATATCGTGGCTATCTCGCAGATGACACCTGGTCCTGTGGGCATCAACTCCGCTACCTATTGTGGTTATACTGCTGTAAGCAATGCTGGATTCAGCGGATGGATGGCAGTGCTGGGTTCTGTCACAGCCACTTTCGCTTTGGTGCTGCCTTCACTGATACTGATGATCATCATCTCGAAGATGTTCCTGAAATACATGAATCATCCTGCGGTGGAACATGCGTTCATCGGTCTGCGACCAGCCGTAGTAGGTCTTCTTGCTGCTGCCACACTGCTCCTGATGACTCCTGAGAATTTCTCGACTCCAGGCTATAACCCATGGCAGTTCTATATCTCGGTAGCACTGTTCGTTGCAACCTTCATCGGCACGAAATGGGTGAAGGTGAACCCGATACTGATGATTGGTCTCGCCGCCTTCGCCGGCTTGATACTGCTCTATTAACGAATCATTGAAATATTGAGGTATTGCGCTCGGCTTTGCCGCTTTCTTGCTCCTTTGCATTACGCAAGCGGCCCGTTGGTTCGATTACATAGCGCAGCGGAGAAAGATGTATTGAATTATTGAAATATTGAAGTATTGAAATATTGCTCCCCTTCCCCCTTATATATAATAAGGTGGTGATATACAGACAAAAACCAAAATAACAATCAAAATATGAAAAAACTTTCTATCTTAGCAAGTCTTTTGCTACTCCTCGGTGTGGGCTCGATGTTTGCCCAGACTCCGGTGTATCTCGATGATACAAAACCAGTAGAGGAGCGTATCGAAGACGCCCTCTCGCGTATGACATTGCGCGAGAAGATCAATGTTATCCATGCTCAGTCGAAATTCTCTTCTGCTGGTGTCAAGCGCCTCGGATTCCCTGACTTCTGGACTGATGATGGTCCTATGGGTGTGCGCCCTGATGTTCTCTGGGACGAATGGGAACAGGCTGGTCAGACCAACGACTCTTGTGTGGCTTTCCCTGCACTCACCTGTCTTGCAGCAACCTTCAACCGCGACATGTCTCATCTCTATGGAGTCTCTCTCGGCGAGGAGGGTCTCTATCGTGGCAAGGCAATGCTTCTCGGTCCTGGTATCAATATCTACCGCACTCCACTGGGTGGCCGCAACTTCGAGTATATGGGCGAGGATCCTTATCTCACCAGTCAGATGGTGGTGCCATATATCACTGGTATGCAGTCGAAGGGTGTTGCTGCGTGTGTGAAGCATTTCTGCCTCAACAACGACGAGATCTATCGTAACAATGTAAATGCTGTCATCTCCGACCGTGCTCTCTATGAGATCTACCTCCCTGGCTTCCGTGCTGCTGTGCAGGATGCAAAGGTAATGGGCGTGATGGGTGGCTATAACCTCTATAAAGGTCAGCACAACTCTACCAACAAGATTCTTCTCTGCGACATCCTCAAGGGTGAGTGGGGCTTCGATGGTGTTGTTGTCTCTGACTGGGGTGCTGTCCACAACACCGACGAGGCTGTTCTCAACGGAGTGGACATGGAGTTCGGCTCATGGACCAACGGTCTTGACTGGGGCCAGTCAAACGCCTACGACAACTACTTCATGGCTGACCCTTATATGAAGGGCATCCTCGAGGGCAAATACTCTGAGGAACAGCTCAATGATAAGGTTCGCCGTGTGCTCCGCACCTTCTACCGCACCACAATGAACAAGCACAAAGGTTTCGGTTTCCTCTGTTCCGACGAGCATTATGCTGCTGCAAAGCGCATCGCTGAAGAGGGTATCGTACTTTTGAAGAACAGCAAGGTGAGCAAGAAGGAAGGTCCTGTGCTCCCTATCGACACCAAGCGCGTGAAGAAGGTGCTCATCGTGGGTGAGAACGCTATGAAGATGATGACCGTAGGTGGTGGTTCGTCTTCACTGAAGGTTCAGAAGGAAATCATTCCGTTCGATGGTCTCAAGGCTCGTCTTGAAAAGGATGGTGTCGAGGTGTCTTATCAGCGTGGTTACGTTGGTGACATCGGTGGTGAGTACAATGGTGTGAAGACTGGCCAGGATCTGTCTGAGTCGCGCACTGCTGAGCAACTCATCGCTGACGCTTGCGAGGCTGCTAAGGGTGTTGATGTAGTGATCTTCATCGGTGGTCTCAACAAGGCTGATCATCAGGATGCCGAGGGTACCGACCGTGAGAGTTTCGATCTCCCATACGGACAGAACCAGGTTGTGGAGGCTCTTTACAAAGCCAACCCACATCTCGCTTATGTCAACATCTCGGGTAACGCTGCTCATCTCTCATTCGTAAAGCAGGTTCCTGCTATCGTTCAGGGCTGGTTTAATGGTTCTGAGGCTGGCGAGGCTATCGCTTCTGTTCTCTGTGGTGATGCCAACCCATCGGGTAAATTGCCAATGACATGGAACGATAAACTCGAGGATTATGCACCACATGCTCTCAACACCTACCCTGGCACATGGCGTCCAGAGGAGGAGGGTGTAGAGCATATCATCGACGAGGAATACAAGGAAGGCATCTACGTCGGTTACCGTTGGAACGACCTGAAGAAGGTGAAGCCTGTATTCGCTTTCGGTCATGGTTTGAGTTACACAACATTCCAGTTGAGCAACCTCCGTCAGTCGGCTGACCAGATGACACAGGATGGCACTCTCACCTTCACCATCAATGTGAAGAACACTGGTGACCGTGCCGGTGCTGAGGTAGTACAGCTCTACATCAACGATGCCGAGGCTTCTGTCGATCGTCCTTACAAGGAACTGAAGGGCTTCGAGAAGGTTTATCTCGAGCCAGGCGAGGCAAAGGATGTGAATATCACCATCGATGTCAACGCACTGAGTTTCTTTGACGAGGCTGCTCATGCCTTCAAGGCTGAGCCAGGTGAGTTCACCGCCCTTGTTGGAAACGCTTCCGACAACCTCACACTGAAATCAAAGTTCGTACTGAAGTAAGGAGCACCCAGAGCCCCCCTCCATCTCCCCCCTCATTGGGGGAGTGTTTAGCAAATTAGCTTTTCTTACGGAGAGCGCACTGTCAGAAAGAGTATCTCAATAGCCCTCCCCCACTGAGGGGGGAGATGGAGGGGGGCTCTAGGGTTCTTATATTATGCCCAGGTGAGTCATCACTTGGGCTTTTTGTTGATTTTCACACTTTTATTTACGATATTGCTATAAAATGGCTTGTTTTTTATGTAATAAAAACAAATTACCTATTGTATTTCATTCATTTTTTATTAATTTTGTAGAGCAAACCAAAATTTTATAAAACCTAAAGCTGATGGCCGAATTAAAAATTGGTATTATTGGTTTTGGCCGAATGGGCAAAAAGCATCTAAAAGCCCTCCTTGCCTGCAACGACTGGGAGGTGAAATATATCTGCGACCATTCTCCTGAAAAGGAAGAAGAGGCTAAAGCCAAAGCACCAAACGCTTTGTTTACCACTAACGAAGATGATATCTTCAACGACCCAGAGATTGATGCCGTCAGTCTCTGCACTCTTGCTGATGCTCGTCTTTCGCAGATAGAGAAAGCGATACGCGCCAAGAAGCATATCGTGGCAGAGAAACCGGTGGCTTACTCTCTGGAAGAGGAGTGGAAGGCGGTGGAACTGGTGGAGAACTCACCGATAATCGCTACCGTCAACATGTACCTTCGTAATGCTTGGTACACCCATGAGATGAAGAACTTCGTCCTGTCGGGCGAGATTGGCGACCTTGCCATAGTCCGTATATGCCACATGACTCCGGGACTGGCTCCGGGCGAGGGCCACGAATACGAGGGACCGGCATTCCACGACTGTGGCATGCATTATGTGAACATCGCCCGCTGGTTTGCCGGCAGTGAGTTCAGCACCGGACACGCACAGGCTGTCCGTATGTGGGACTACAAAGACCCATGGTGGTTGCAGTGTCACGGCACATTCGAGAACGGCATCGTGTACGATATCACACAGGGATTCGTCTATGGCCAACTCTCTGCCGTACAGACTCACAACTCATACATGGAACTCATCGGAACAAAGGGTTTTGTCAGGATGCACCACGATTTCAAGACTGCCGTTGTCGAGAAGCACGGCGTCACAGTGACAGAGAGCATCGAACGACCTTATGGCGACAAGAATATCGACCAGCTCTACGAACAGACGGCTTGGGCTATACGCCATGGCGACAGCAGCCGTCTCCCCTCTTTCCGCGATTCGGTCATAGCATCGGAGTTTGCATGGAAGATGCTCGAAGACAGCCGGAAGAACGATCTGCCTTCCATTGGCACCAACGATGAACTGATAGCAATTCGCGACCGCCGTGCAAAGATGACCGACGGATACGGACTGCTCCACAAGAAAGAAGAATAATTAACTAAAAATACAATTAAATTATGATGTCAAACCTTTTATTTATCGGTAACCTCGGCACTGGCGAGATTGTTATCATTGCATTAGTAGTATTGCTCCTCTTTGGTGGCAAGAAGATTCCTGAACTCATGAAGGGCCTCGGCAAGGGTGTGAAGAGTTTCAAGGACGGTATCAACGAAGTTGAGAAGCAGATTGAGGCTGAGCCTGAAAAGAAAGAAGAAAAGAAAGATTAAATCTTATTTACTGAAGTTTCGGAAGTTAAGAGAATTTACCGCTTCGCTGGGAAGTTAAGGGGAGTTAAGGGACGAATGTCTCCACATAACGAACCTTTACCGCGAGAATAACTATTGTCCCTTAACTTCCCTAGCGAGTGAAGCGAGCG
>JAZQOD010000110.1:0-7499 GCA_045627685.1 Prevotella sp.
CGTTCGAGGAAATGCTCCAGAAGGGTTTGCGTATGATTGGTCAGGGCATGCACGGTTTCGTTGGCAACGACCATACAAAGTTCGAGAATCTCGATGAGGAGTTGGCAAATCAAGTCGGATCGTAGCCATGTCGTACTGTGAGCCAAGGAGATGCAATAGTTGCTTGTCTTCCTAAGACCGCTTGGCCTCCGACTTCGTTCGAGGAAATGCTCCAGAAGGGTTTGCGTATGATTGGTCAGGGCATGCACGGTTTCGTTGGCAACGACCATACAAAGTTCGAGAATCTCGATGAGGAGTTGGCAAATCCAACCGACCTTCGTATCTTCGCAATTGCTCAGGCTCTCGAGGAGGGATATACAGTTGAGCGTATCGAGGAACTCACCAAGATCGACCCTTGGTTCATCGAGCGCATGAAGAACATTGTTGACTTCAAGCACAAACTCGAGTCATACAACAGCCTTGAGGAACTCTCTGCAGAGGTACTCCGCGAGGCAAAGATTCTCGGTTTCTCTGACTTCCAGATTGCACGCTTCGTACTCCACAAGCACGAAGGCAACATGGAGAAGGAGAACCTCCAGGTACGTGCTTATCGTAAGAAGCTCGGCATCCTGCCAGCAGTAAAGCGCATCCCTACAGTAGCAAGCGAGCATCCTGATTTGACCAACTACCTCTATATGACATACGCAGTAGAGGATCACGATATCAATTTCTATCAGAACGAGAAGTCTGTAGTAGTTCTTGGTTCTGGTGCTTACCGCATCGGTTCATCTGTAGAGTTCGACTGGTGTTCAGTAAATGCTATCAACACCGCTCGTAAGTTGGGTTATAAGTCAATCATGATCAACTACAACCCAGAGACAGTTTCTACTGACTACGATATGTGTGACCGTCTCTATTTCGATGAACTCTCATTCGAGCGTGTTCTTGATGTCATCGACCTCGAGTCGCCACGTGGTGTCATCGTTTCTGTAGGTGGTCAGATTCCAAACAACCTCGCAATGAAACTCCACCGTCAGGCAGTGCCAATCCTCGGAACAAGTCCTGTATCTATCGACCGTGCTGAGAACCGTGGTAAGTTCTCTGCAATGCTCGACTCTCTCGGCATCGACCAGCCAAAGTGGAGCGCACTGACATCTATGGAAGATGTGCAGAAGTTTATTGATGAGGTAGGTTATCCAGTATTGGTTCGTCCTTCATACGTCCTCTCAGGTGCTGCTATGAATGTTTGCTACGACGATGATGAGTTGAAGCGTTTCCTCGCAGCTGCTTCTGAGGTTTCTAAGGAGTATCCTGTTGTTATCTCACAGTTCATGCAGGAGACCAACGAGATTGAGTTCGACGGTGTTGCACAGAACGGCGAAATCGTTGAGTACGGTATCTCTGAGCATGTAGAGTATGCTGGTGTTCACTCAGGTGATGCTACAATGACATTCCCTGCACAGCAGATTTCATTCGCTACAGCCCGTCAGATCAAGAAGATCTCTCGTGCTATTGCAAAGGAACTCAATATCTCTGGTCCATTCAATATCCAGTTCCTCGCTAAGGGTCGCACAGTGAAGGTTATCGAGTGCAACCTCCGTGCTTCACGTTCATTCCCATTTGTCAGCAAGGTATTGAAGCGCAACCTCATCGAGACTGCAACAAAGATCATGCTTGATGCACCATATCAGAAGCCAGACAAGTCGGCATTCGATATCGACCATATCGGTGTTAAGGCTTCACAGTTCTCATTCTCTCGTCTGCAGAACGCTGACCCAGTGCTCGGTGTAGATATGTCATCAACTGGTGAGGTAGGCTGTATCGGTGATTCTTTCGAAGAGGCACTCCTCAACTCAATGATTGCTACCGGCTATAAGATTCCTTCAAAGGAGAAGGGTATCATGATCTCTTCTGGTTCTGCCAAGGAGAAGGCAATGCTCCTCGACTCAGCAATAGCACTCGCAAAGGCAGGTTATAAGGTATATGCTTCTGAGGGTACTGCTAAGTACTTCAACGAGAATGGCGTTTCTTGCACTCCAGTTTGCTGGCCAGATGAGCAGAATGCAGAGGGTGTAGAGAATGTAATGGATATGATCCACGACCACAAGTTCGACCTCATCGTGAATGTTCCAAAGAACCATTCAAAGCGTGAGTTGACAAATGGTTACTACATCCGTCGTGGTGCTATCGACCACAACACTCCATTGATCACCAATGCCCGTCTTGCATCGGCATTCATCGAGGCATTCTGTCAGCGCGACCTTGACAGTCTCCAGATCAAGAGCTGGCAGGAGTATTAATTCCTCGTTCGGAAATCCTATCTATAAATAAAGAAAGAGTGGAGCCATCGGTGCTTCACTCTTTTTTATTTTGTCAATTCGAAAAAAAGTGCTACCTTTGGGGAGAAAATAAAAATAACTGACTATATGCGACACATTATTGAGAATGAACACCTGATGGTGGAGATTGAAAGCCTTGGTGCTGAGGTGAAAAGCGTTGTTAGAAAAAGCGACAACAAACAGATGTGGTGGGAAGGTGACGAGAAATACTGGGATGGATCGTCACCGATACTCTTTCCTGCTTGTGGTGGTCTTTGGAATGGCCAATATGAATGGCAGGGAGCGAAATATCAGATGCCAAAGCATGGTTTTGTGAAGTCTATGGAATGGGATTGCCTTGGAGAGACAACCTTCAAGGAGGAAGACGAAGAAGCTGTGATGATACTCTTTGAGGTGCGTGAAACCGAGGAGACACTCGAAGCCTATCCATTCCATTTCTCTTTGCAGTTGAGATATATCCTCCGTGGTGCTTCACTCACATGTGTATATACAGTGGCAAACCTCGAGGAGGACTGTGTGATGCCTTACCAGATTGGTGGTCATCCGGCAATAGCACTGCCTGATTTCCAGGAGGGTAGGGAAGTGATTGGCTATATCTCGCCACTGTTCAACGGCACTCCTGTCGATGTACATTGTCTGTCGGTGGTAAGAGCAGGCGAACAAGGCTGTTGGAGCAAAGAGCGCCATGCTGTGAACTGTAATGAGGAAGGACTGATACCAGTGTCGGTAGCAACATTCGCCAACGAAGCGCTTATCTTCGACCATAAGCAGATCAATGGTGCTGACATTCTGAATCTTGAAGGCGAGATGCTCTGTCGTGTGGAATCATATTCACCGGTATGGCTGTTCTGGCAGATGCAGGACTTGCTCTGCCCTTATGTGTGTGCAGAACCATGGTATGGCCTGTGCGACCTTCAAGGTGAGAGTGTCAATCTCATAGAGCGCCCTTACACCCAATGCTGTGCTCCACAGTCGGAGGCAACAATGCCGCTCTGGAGTGTTGCTTTCTAAGGCCCTGAGGCGAAACCTCAGGGAACGGCGGCTATTGGAACCCTGAGGAAATGCTCAGGGAACGGTGACTATTGGAACCCTGAGGAAATGCTCTGGGAACGGTGGCTATATCAGGGTACGGGGGCTATTTCTGCTCTTCGAATGGGAAGAGACCGAAGAGCTCTGCGTCAATCTGGTCGGTAATCTTCTGGAAATCAGCGGGATTGCTCTCGAACTTGCATGTGTCGCCATCCACGATGATAAGATTGCCTTTGTAGTTCTTTATCCAACCCTCATAGAGGTCGTTCAAGCCTTGCAGATAGTCAATGCGCATAGTCTGCTCATACTGGCGACCACGCTTGCCAATCTGGGCAATGAGGTTTGGTATGGTAGAACGGATATATATCATCAGGTCTGGCAGACCGACGAGCGACATCATCAGGTCGAACAAGTCGGAATAGTTGTCGAAATCGCGGTCCGACATATATCCCTGATTGTGGAGGTTTGGTGCGAAGATGCGTGCATCCTCGAAGATGGTGCGATCCTGAATGATTGTTTCCTTTGCTTTAGAAATCTCTACCACCTCGCGGAAACGCTTGTTGAGGAAGTACACTTGCAGGTTGAACGACCAACGATTCATATCGTTGTAGAAGTCAGCCAGATATGGATTATTGTCAACAGGTTCGAAACGCGGTGTCCAACCGTAGCGTTTTGCAAGCATCTTTGTGAGAGTGGTCTTGCCTGAACCGATATTTCCTGCTATTGCTATATGCATCTTGGGATTTTCAATTTACAGATTTTCAATTTACCAATTAACTATTCGCGAAAAGACCGAACAGGTGGGCGTCAATTCGGTCGGTAATCTTTCGGAAGTCCTCCGGACGGTGCTGGAAGTCCATTCCGTTCACCTCAACCACCATCACCTTGCCCTTGTATTTTTTGAAGATAAACTCCTCGTAACGCTCGTTCAATCCTTTCAGATATTCCAGTGATATCGACTGCTCATAGTTGCGACCACGCTTCTGGATGTTTGCCACGAGGTGTTCCAACGGAGCACGGAGGTAAATCATCAGGTCGGGATAGTGAACAATGTCCATCATCTGCTCAAACAGTTCCATATAAGCCTCGAAATCGCGGTCGGAGAGTTGTCCCTGGGCGTAGTTGTTTGCCACGAACACATACACACCCTCGAATATCGAGCGGTCCTGAATTGTTGTTTGTTCGGGATGTGCCACGATGTCCAGCACGTCTTTGAAGCGTTCTTTCAGGAAATACACTTCAAGGTTGAATGCCCATCGCTTTATGTCGTGATAGTAGTCCTCGAGGTAAGGATTCTCCATCACTGGCTCATAGCGAGGCACCCATCCGTAATGACGTGCCAGCATATTTGTCAGTGTCGTCTTTCCGCTTCCAATATTTCCTGCTACTGCTATGTTCATTTCTTTTTTTTCAATCTTATTGCAAAATTAAGGAATAATTTCCTAATGAAAGCATGTCCAAGCAAAAAAAATATGCAATATTTCGCTTTGTGTTTTCTTTTTTGGAAAATATATGTTAATTTTGTATGGTGAAATGGCATAGCCATTACCTTGAAGGGTATCGGGCAGTGTCATGAACCCTAAGAAAAGTTGCTATTAACATCAGTTTATGAAAAAAGTATTTGTCAGTGGTTGCTATGATTTACTCCACAGTGGTCATGTGGAGTTCTTCCGTCAGGCATCACAATATGGTGACCTCTATGTCGGTATCGGTTCTGATGCCACCATCCTGAAATATAAGAACCACAAGACCCTCTATCCTGAGCAGGAGCGTCTCTTCATGGTGAAGAGCATCCGTTATGTCAAGGATGCGTTCATCAATGCCGGTTCGGGCGTTATGGACTTTGTTCCAACCGTTGAGGCATTGCATCCCGACCGTTTCGTTGTGAATGCCGACGGCAGCAGTGAGGAGAAACGCAAGTTCTGCGAGGAGCGAGGCATCGAATATATCGTTTTGGAGCGCACACCTGCTGAAGGACTGGAGGCACGCTCATCGACAAGCATCAAGGACTCGTTGGCACAGGGCAAGAAGGTTGCAAAGAGCATCGGTCTTCCTACGCGCCTCGACCTTGCCGGCACATGGATCGACCAGCCATACGTCAGTTGCTTTGCCCCGGGATGGGCTATCACCATTTCGCTTCTGCCAACCTTCGAAGTTCGCGAGCGTTGCGGATTGTCAACCTCAACCCGCAATATGATAAAGAAGATATGGCCTATGCGCCTGCCTGATATGGACCCTGAGACATTGGCAAAACTCGTGTTCTGCTTTGAGAACGACCCAGAGCGTTCGGATGGAATCATCAGTGGAGCACAGGATTCCATTGGCATCTGCGTGCCGGGAATCTGCCGTCATCACTACGACAACCGCTTCTGGCCGGATAAGATTGAAACCTGCAATGACGAGGATATAATAACATGGCTCGAGAGTCATCTCTGTATGATTCCTATGGACCCACGCCGTCCTGGATGCTCGGTTGTTGCAGGCAAGGACATCACCAAACCAAAGGTCGAGGCTCTTGCAAAGGCTGCCGACGAGTGCTGGAATGCCATCATGAATAGGGACCTCGAGGCGTTTGCTGCAGCATATATGGCTTCGTTCAATGCGCAGATAGCCATGTTCCCAGCGATGGTTCAGGGTTGTGTGCAGTCGTTCATCGACAAGTACAGTGCCGAGGAAGGTGTCATGGCATGGAAGATGCCAGGAGCAGGCGGTGGTGGTTATCTCGCCCTTGTGGTAGATGATGCCGAGGCATACGCCAAGAAACATGAGGAGGCAATCAACTTAAAAATCAGGAGAAAGTAAATGAAACGCTATTGTCAGCAACTTGATATCCCGGATAATCCGGAACTCATTCAAAAATATAAAGAGGCTCACGCCAATGTATGGCCTATCATTCAGGAAGGAATCCGCTCAGTAGGAATTCTCGATATGCAGATATATGCTATAGGCTATCGCCTGTTCATGATATGTGACACTGTCGATGATTTTGACTGGGAGAAAGACAATGCCCGATTAGCCGAACTGCCCATGCAGAAGGAGTGGGAGGCTTATGTGGCTGAGTGTCAAGGCTGTGATCCGAATGCTAAGTCAACGGAGAAATGGCATCTGATGGAGAAAATATTCGAATTAGATAAATAATTTCCTTATTGTTAGTTGTTAGTTGTTACACCGAGAGTGAATAACTTTTAACTTTTAACTCTTAACTCTTAACTTTTCCTGGCATGGAAGATTATAATAAGGTAAAGATGTATAGTGATGGCACTATCATCCAGCGCACAGAAGAAGAGTATGCAGAACTTATTGCCAAGCGTTCTGCCCATGTTATTGATGTTATGCGTCAGCGTGGCACCCCTCAGTCGGAGTTGCTCCGTATTCAGGATGCCAGCGATTTTGCAAAGGAAGCGCATAAGAACCAGCGTCGTAAGACTGGTGCTCCTTATGTCATCCATCCTATTTCTGTGGCGAGCATTGCCGCTGAGGAGTTGAAACTCGATGTCAACTCGGTCATCTGTGCTTTCCTCCACGATGTTGTGGAAGACACCGACTATACCATTGAGGACATCCGTGAGCGCTTCGGCGATGATGTGGCATTCCTCGTTGATGTGGTGACAAAGAAGAAACGCGACCAGTATCACATGTCGAAGCAGGTTGACAACTATAAGCAGTTGCTCGACTCGCTCCACTACGACATCCGTGCGTTGATGGTGAAGATTGCCGACCGCCTGCACAACATGCGCACCCTTTCGTCGATGCGCCCTGACAAGCAGATGAAGATTGCCGGCGAGACCGACTATTTCTATGCTCCGTTGGCAAACCGTCTGGGCTTGTTCAATGTGAAAACCGACCTCGAGAACCTCTCGTTCAAATACCGCTGTCCGGGTGAGTTTGCCGATCTTGAGAATTCGCTCGAACAGGATGTGAAGGACAACGAGGCACGATTGGAGGTGTTCTGCGACAACATCGTCGATTTCCTCAACTTCCACGGCATCTGTGCCAAGGTCGAGGTGTATTACCGTCGCCCTTACAGCATCTACCGTCGAATGAAGGCTCAGGACAAGGATTTCAAGCATATCGACAACCGCTATTATATCCGCATCACATATACCTACTGTTCGGAGAACCTCTCCGAGAAGCGCACCTGCCTCAAAATCT
>JAZQOD010000111.1:0-3587 GCA_045627685.1 Prevotella sp.
TATGACATACATAATGCGCGACACCCCTCTCACCACCGACAATCGTCTGGCGGAACTCGTCACATTCACCGACCTCCACGATGATGAAGTAGAGAATGTCGTTGAGCGCCCTACCATCGAAGGCTTGTCAATGGATCTTTCCATCGCCATTGATCAGGGAGCGCGCATCCTCTGTGCTCTCAATGCCAACAAGACCAACTATATTGATATTATCGGTGGTGGAAACCTCCGCTTGATATATAAGTCTGATGAGATGCGTCTCAATGGTCGCTACACCATCAGCGAGGGAGAGATGAAATATTCCCTGCCAGTGATTCCGCTCAAGACCTTCGTCATTCAGAACGGTTCGTATGTGGAGTTCACGGGTGAGGTTATGAACCCTACGCTCAATATCACTGCCGTCGAGGAGAATCACGCCGCTGTGTCGGTCGATGGTGCCAGTCGCTCGGTGCTTTTCCTCTGTGGCGTTGTCATCACGAAAACCCTCAACGACATGGGTCTCGAGTTCATAATCAATGCTCCTGAGGATATGACCGTCAACGGTCAGTTGCAGACAATGTCGGTAGAGGAGCGTGGCAAGGCCGCCGTCACGATGCTCACCACGGGAATGTATCTCACCGATGGCAATACCTCATCGTTCACGATGAACAACGCCCTCAGTTCGTTCCTTCAGAGCGAGATAAACAATATCACCGGCAATGCACTCCGCACCCTCGACCTCTCTATCGGTCTCGACAACACCACCGATGCTGCCGGAGTGCTCCACACCGACTATGCCTTCAAGTTTGCCAAGCGATTCTGGAACAACCGTATCAGTGTTGTTGTCGGTGGCAAGGTGTCAACGACCGATGCTATCAACCAGAGCCTCTTCAATAATGTGTCGCTTGAATATCGCCTCGACCAGAGTGCCAACACCAACCTCAAACTCTTCTACGATCGTGCAAAGTACGATTATCTTGAAGGTTATGTAGGTCAGTATGGTGTCGGTATCGCATGGAAGCGTAAGTTGCAAAGTCTTGCCGATATCTTCCGCCTCAAGGGCACATCAAGCAATGCTGTCGTGACACAGTCATCCGACAGCCTTACTAACGCAAAGGAGAATCAAAATGAATAGAACGCTCACTATATGTCGCTCCCTTCTCGCATTGCTGTCGTTGGCAGTACTTCTGACGGTGCTCTTCGTTGGGTGCTCGTCAACAAGTGCTCTGCCTGATGATGAACAACTCTATGCTGGATTGAAGAAAATCGAATATCGCAACTATGAGCCATGCCCCCATTTCATCAACACCCAGGAGGAGATTGGCGCTGCCCTCGATGCAGCACCTAATGGAGCCCTTTTCGGTTCGTCGTTCTATCGCACACCGTTCCCTATAGGTTTGTGGATATGGAACGCCACAGAGGGCGACACCGATGGCATTTCGAAGTGGTTGCGCTCGTCGTTCGGCACTCCGCCGGTGCTTATGAGCGATATCAATCCAGCGCTGCGAGCATCAGTGGCGCAGTCAACATTAGCCTCTTATGGCTATTTCCGTGGCACTGTCGATTATCAGGAGATAACGATGAAGAATCCAAAGGAGGGTAAGATTGCCTATACCGTGAATATGGATCATCTGTTCACCCTCGACACTATCTCCTACGCCAACTATCCGGAATCGATGGACACCCTCGTCACATCAACCCTCGGTGAGACACTGCTCCATAAGGACGATGGCTTCAATATCTCCACCCTCGATCTTGAGCGTCAGCGCCTGGCGAGTGTGTTCCGCAACAATGGCTATTATTATTATCAGTCGGGTTATTCGAAATATCTCGCCGACACACTTGCCGTGCCGGGTAAGGTGCAGTTGCAGTTGCAGTTGGCCGATTCGCTCGATCGAGATGTTTATAAGCAGTGGTATATTGGCAACACTGATATCTATCTCCGCAAATTCAACAACCGTGAGACGCCCGACACTACTCATCGCCGCACTCTCACGCTCCATTTCAACGGCAAGAAACCTCCAATCCGTCCGCGAGTGATTCTCAAGGACCTGAAACTCCGTCCGCGAAGTGTGTTCCGTGAGGACGCTTTCCAGGAATCATTGCGCCGACTCACTGCCAACGATACATTCTCATCTATCGACTTCTCGTTCACTCCTCGCGACACCACCGCTGAGTGCAATATACTCGATATGAAACTCGACTGTGTGTTCGATAAACCTTACGACCTCACCATCGAGGGAAACCTTACCGGCAAGACCTCGAGCCGTATAGGTCCGGGAGCAAAACTCAGTTTCGCCAAGCGCAATGCCTTCCGTGGTGGCGAGAAACTGTCGCTCAATGCCTATGGCTCCTACGAGTGGCAGACGGGTAGTTCATATACGAACAGCAAGGTGGGAATCAACTCCTACGAGTATGGTGCCGACCTGACACTCGAGATGCCTCGTCTGCTTCTGCCTTTCTGGCAACGCCATCGCTGGAACTATGCTCCGCAGACACTCGTCAAGGCGTCCAACCAGGTTATCAATCGCGGATCGTTCTTCAACCGTCATATCATGTCGGGCGAACTCACCTACACTTTCCAGCCAAACGATACGCGAAAGCATATCCTCTCGCCTCTCATCCTTGAATACGACTATATGAACCGTGCCTCTGAGGAGTTTATGAAGATCCTTGAGGAGAATCCGTATCTATATATTTCCATGCAGGATCAGTTCATTCCGAAAATGCGCTATACCTTCATATACACCTCTCCGGCGCGTTATCGCAATCCCATCACCTGGGAAACCTCTGTTTCCGAATCGGCAAACCTCCTTTCTGTGGGTTATGCCATTGCCGGAAAGAGTTGGAGCGAGAAGGGTAAGCATCTTTTGAAGAACCCGTATGCACAGTATGTGAAACTCGAAACAGATTTTTCAAAGAAATGGCATGTGTCGGAGCATACCGACCTTGTGGCTCATCTCAATGCTGGGATCATCTGGAGTTACGGCAACTCCGAGGCGGCTCCATATTCCGAACAGTTCTATGTCGGTGGTGCCAACAGCATCCGTGCGTTCACCGTGCGTAGCATTGGCCCTGGACGCTATCACACTGATGTTGCAGGATTGTCATATCTCGATCAGACGGGCGATATCAAGTTTGTGGCAAACCTCGAATACCGTCCGCGACTTTTCGGCAATCTCTATGGTGCAGTGTTCCTCGATGCAGGTAATGTGTGGGCGATGAAGGATGATGGCATCCGTGGCGACGATTCTGTTTTCAAACCGAAGAATTTCCTCAACGATATGGCTTTAGCCACAGGTATCGGCATCCGCTACGACCTCGACTTCTTCGTTATCCGCATCGACTGGGGATTAGGACTCCACATGCCGTTTGATACCGGTAAGTCAGGATATTTCAATATCGGTCGTTTCAGCGACGCCCACAGCCTCCACCTCGCGGTAGGTTATCCATTCTAACGCCCCTAACCCCTCGCCTTCGTTTTCGTTTTCGTCTTCGTTTTCGTCTTCGTCTTCGTTTTCGTCTTTGTCTTCGTCTTCGTTTTCGTTTTATTTGCTTTTTCGTGAAATTTTTAGTACCTTTGCACTCGGTTTAATTGAAAATTAAAA
>JAZQOD010000112.1:0-5022 GCA_045627685.1 Prevotella sp.
GGTGAAAAATGATTTCCTGATAATCTCCACTTCGTGGTTGTATTGTCAATGTGAGAAGCCTTGCAAAACAAAAACGCACGAGGATTTCTCCCCGGGCGTGTGTATGATAAATAAGGTACAAGCCTTATTTGGAATCAGAAACAGATATGCTTAGAAAATCTGCTTGCGAACCTGACCGTTCTGCTTAACGATGGTGATGCCCTTTGGCTGAGACATGCGACGGCCCTGGAGGTCGAAGTACTGTGGAGCCTCATTACCAACAACGACAGGTGCTACACCTTCTGCCTGACCGTAAGGGATGTATGTATTGATGTAAACCCACTGCTCGAGAGTGTCTGACCAGTAGCAGATAGAGAAGTAGTTGCCGTAGTCAGGAGCGAAGTAGCAGTATGGTACATAGAATGCACTGATAAGTTCGCCGTTGAATGGAATGTCATCAGCATCGAAGTAGAAATAGTTGCCGTCGTCGATACCACCCTCTGAAGAGAATACAGGATAGATGTAACCCCACTCGTCTGGATCAGCTGACAAATCGATGTTGAGAGTTCTGCCTGTACCAAGGAAGTTGATGAACTCTACAGTGTTTTCGCTTGTCCAGTTGTAGTAGATAGTGAAACTATCATAGCCGATTGAGTTGTAGTCGTAATCCTCGAAATAACCTGTTGTCTCCAATGCATCGATTTCTTCTACGAGGCAGATAACAGCATTCTCAAGAATCATAGTGTTCTCACCATCGAAGAAATAGAGATCCTGGTCGAAGGCGATGTTGCCCTCCTCTGTGAAACTTGCATAGAGGTTCATGTTTGGAGCGTAACTTGAGAAGTTGAATGTGCAGTTGCCCTCAGCGTCGTACTCATCGATATATGCTGCACGGATACCTGCGTCAGTGTCATCCCATGTGAATGTAACAGGGTGCTCTGTGTCACCGAAGAGACCGGTCATGATGTACTCTGTACCATCACGCTCGATGTTTACCTTGCATGATACCTCATTGCCCTCAGCATCGACAGCCTTCAATGTGAATTCACCGTTGAGACCACGCTTGCTTACTGTCTGATACAGTGGGAGACGCTCGAGATGGAGCGAGCCTTCTGGGTTAGTCTCTGCGTTCCAAGGACCAAGGTTCTTGAATTCAACAGCAGGATTGTCGTAGCTGCCAGTTTCTGAATCGTAGTATGACAGGAGAATCTTGTTGTTAGGCCAGAGGAAAAGTTGTACTGTGTCGTCAACATACTTTGGAAGCAGACGGAAAGAGTTAGCACTGAAGAACAGCCATGCGTGGTCGCCCTCACCAACTGGGTTGTAGAGATACATGTCGGTGTTGTCCCACTGGAACTGGATGTCCTGTACTGTTGGATACGAAGCCCAGTCGCCAGCATCCTGCCAAGTACCATTGATAGTAATAGCATCACCATCATAGTTGGTAGTTCCATAGAAGAAGTTGTCGATTGTGAACGACTTGTCGCCAGTACGGTCAACATTTACGATACAGTTTACATCGAAACCGTGATCTTCGATGTAGTAACTTGGCTCTTCGCCCACGAGGCGATACTTGCCGGCGATGTCATCGACATTCACCTGTGCAAATGCAGTCATGCTAACCATAGCACCTGCAAGAAGTGAGTAGAATTTCTTCATAAAAATAAAATTATAAATGTATTATTAATAATAGTCATTTCACTCCCCCTCCCTGAGGGGGGGAGGGGGTAAGGGGGGTGAGGCTTTACCAAGTGACAATCAAATAGTCCTCGAGGCCTTTCTTGCCTCCGTACCATGTTTCGGCAAGACCGAATTTCATCGAGTTCTTTGTGTAGTCGATATAGTCTTCCTTGTCATCGAGACCGATAGTCACCCAGAGTGCTTTCTTCGTTGAACCATTAGGATAGCAGTCGTACCATGTACCGCTGTCCTTGTCGCGGAAGTACCATACATTATTCTCCACATAGCCATAGTCCGAGATTACCTCCATCTGACCGGTGTCGGCAGTGTATCGCATTGCCACCTTCTTGCCCGAACCGAGGAAATCGTCGAACTCCACATAGTTCTTGCCCTTTACGACGGCTGTCTGCGAGAATGCCTTGAAACTATAGTCGTTGAAATAGAACTTACCCGTACCGTCGAGCACAGTGCCCACTGGCAGGTTCGATGGATCTGGCTCTTCATAGTCGTAGCCATCCTCGTAAGGTGTCTCGGTAAATACGAAGTTCAGGTATTTCCATGTCGATACAGTGGCTTTGTTCGAGAACCAGATATCAACAAACAGGAACCATCCGCTCTGGCTGGCAGGGTTGTAGATACAAGCCTGATAGCCGTCCTTGCTCACATAGAACACCAACTGTTTGAGGGTTATCTTCGCATTCTCTCCGTGAGGATAGAACTGTGTGTAACCGTCGTTCTCATCGCCCTGTTTGTTCTCGTCCCAGCAATATACATAGTAACAGCCTGGGTTGTCGCTGTCGTCCTCCACATAACTTGGTGAGGTAGCGACATCACACTCCACTGCCGAGGTGGCAGAAACATCGTAGCGCACCCACACATCGGTGCCACTCTGCATGAAGTTCGAGGCACACATCGATCCGTTGCCCAGGTCGTAGAACTCCTGAAGGAAGTAGCCTATGTCATCCACCATACCAGTGAACCACATTCTTGCCCAGCGCTTGCGAGGGAAGGCGATGGTGGCTGAATAGCGTGTAGCACCCTCGGTGTAAGGGTTTATCGACTCGCCCTGCAACTCCACATCGAAGTCGTAGGCTGTGCCCTCCTCCACTTCCTGAGGTGCCTGCACAATGAATGTTGCTGTTTCCGAACCGTCCTCAAAGTTCACGGTCTCTGGTATCACCAGTCCCTGTGTAGCACTGACCACCTTTACCGGTACTGTCAGTGCACCGTTGGTGTTGTTACGCGACAGAGTGTATGTCACACTACGCTGTGCATCGGCTGCAATGAGCATCGACATAGTCTCGTTGCTCTCGTCGAAGCGTACCTCCTGACAAGCATCCGAAACTGCAGGTCCCGGTTGGAAGGTCTCCTCTTCGCTACAAGCAGTTAGGAGAAGGAAAAAGCCCCCCAGCCCCCAAAGGGAGAGGTTACGGGTAATATGTTTTATTGTCATCATAAAATTCTTATTCTAAAATTTATTCTTTATTTCCAAGGCATTTTGAAATCTTCCCCATCATGGGGGAGGTGCCCGAAGGGCGGAGAGGGTCTTCTTAATACTCCATCTCACTGGTGTGCGAAGGGTCTGGATTCTTCTTCTCTGCCAACGCCTTGTTATACTGATATTCGTTGCTTGGGATATAATAGTTCATCCAGCGTGCCACCACACCTGCAGGTGAGTTGTACTGGTAAGACGATGGATGGTTTGAACCCTCGTATTTGCGTGTCACAGGGAGGCGCAGACGCTTATAGTCCCAGAACACGACACCCTCGCCCCAGAACTCGATACGCTTCTGTGTCATCATCTCATCGACAAACTCGTCGATGCTTGATGCCATACAGTGATACGAACCGTCGTTGTAGCGATATGTGTTGATGAAGTCGCCGAGCACCTCGTTGGCATCGTTCACACTTGTGGTGCGTGCTGTTGCCTCTGCAAGTACAAAGTACATTTCTTCAACACGGATGATTGGCAAGTCGATGGCTGCACCCGACTTGAAGTCGGTCATCTCGCCACCGGCAGGGTGGAACTTCAAACCGCAGAGTCCTGGCAACAATGCGAAGTCGCTTGCCGAGAGGTTGGTGGCATATTTGCTTGCCGAAGGTGCCTGACCCTGATCGTCTGGCGAAATCCAAGTCATCTTACGCCAGTCAGAGTCGGAAATCTTGCCGTACAATGCCTTGTCGCACAGGCGCATAGCCTCGTAGGTTGAACTTGCCACACCGAATGAGACGTCTGGACACATGAACGATACGAAGTTCTTCCATGAAGCACCGGTATTATCGTCTGGCACCATCTCGATGCCGAATATCCACGCATCGTTAGCAGTGTTGAAACCTGTTGTGGCATTCATCCACGCCTCGCGAGTGAGCGGATCACCACTGTTGTGGATAGCCTGCTGAGCATATTCCTTTGCCAACTGATAGCAATCCTTTGCACTGCTCACTCCGAGTGGTGCGAATCCGTCGTTGTCGTTCTCGTGAGCCATCTGTGCCTGCAAATCGTCGGCACTTTCCTCGAAACGGCTACCCACCATCATCCAGAATCGTGCTGAGAGAGCACTGATGACAGCGGTGTTCATCTCGTTCACCTGTGAGCGCTCATAACCTTTGAGGAGGTTCTCGGCGTGCTTCAGGTCGTTGTTGATGAATCGGTACATTGTATAGAACGGTGCACGAGGATTGTTGCGCGACTCGTCCATAGTGGTATTCTCGGTCACGATAGGCACTGTCAGTCCCCATATTCCCGATGCGTCAGCCTGTTGGTCGAGCACAGCGACACCAGTGCGCTTGTATTCCCACATCTGCGATGCCTCGAGGTAGCACCATGCGCGATAACCCAGGGCATTACCCAGATAGCGGAGTGTCTCCTCGCCGGCAGTCTCTTCGTCAACGATGCGAATCACATTGTTGGCATTGTGTATGGTGTTGAAATACTGATACCACCAGTCGTAGTACAACTGACCTTCGCCCATATATGCTGTTGAGTTGGCGAAATAATCGTAACTGGTGCTGTACACCGGCAGTTCGGCACAGTGCACATCACGCCATATCATCAGTGCTGGATAGGCTGCATGCGAATATGTTGAACCGTAGTTCATCACACTGGCAGCAATACCGATATTCAATGCCTTCACACTCGATTCCGACTGCATCATCTGTTCTTCAGTGACGCGGTCAGTTGGTTCAGTCACATCGATGCAACTGGCAAAGAGAGTGATTAAGCCCCCCAGCCCCCAAAGGGGGAGTTTATGGGCAATATGTTTTATTGTCATCATAATTATCAATTGTCAATTTTCAATTATCATTTTCCTTCTTCCTCCAAGACATTTTGAAATCCTCCCCATCATGGGGGAGGTGCCCGAA
>JAZQOD010000113.1:0-2772 GCA_045627685.1 Prevotella sp.
ATCATCGCCCGAAAGGATAAGGATCAGGTCGCCTGGCTGTGCCTGCATCTTCTCCTTAATCTGCTGGAGTGTCTCCTGAGTATAGAATTTGTCAACGCTCGACTTAACGCTACCGTCTTCCTGAACACGAGCATATACAAGACCCTTAGCACCAATCTGTGGGCGCTTAACCCATTCGGTCAACTTGTCGATATCCTTGCGTGTGTAAGAAGCACAACCTGTTGCACAGATACCACCAACATAAGCAGCACCATCGAATACAGCGAAACCTTCAGGGAAGATATTGAAGTCGCCATCCTTGCCTGTGGTCTTGAGTTCAACAAACTCCATACCGAAACGCATATCTGGCTTGTCGGAACCGAGACGCTTCATACACTCAATCCAAGGCAAGCGGAGGAAGTCACCTTCAACCTCTACGCCACGCAACTCCTTGAAGAGGTGCTTTGCCATACCCTCGAAGGTTGTGATGATGTCCTCCTGAGTCACGAACGACATCTCACAGTCGATCTGTGTGAACTCTGGCTGACGGTCAGCACGGAGGTCTTCGTCACGGAAACACTTCACAATCTGGAAGTAACGGTCGAAACCTGCTACCATAAGAAGCTGCTTCAATGTCTGTGGTGACTGTGGAAGGGCATAGAACTGACCTGGATTCATACGAGAAGGTACGATAAAGTCGCGAGCACCTTCTGGGGTAGAACCGATGAGCATTGGTGTCTCAACCTCAAGGAAACCGAGGTTTGAGAGGTAGTTGCGCACTGCAATGCAGAAATGATGACGCAACTCGAGGTTCTTGCGAACTGCCGAACGACGAAGGTCGAGGTAACGATACTTCATACGAATATCGTCGCCACCATCCGAATTATCCTCTATAGTGAAAGGAGGTGTTACACTCTCATTGAGAACAGTAAGTTCGCTTACTTCAATCTCAATCTCACCTGTAGGGATATTGTTGTTCTTTGAGTAACGCTCAGCCACCTTACCAGTGATCTGGATTACAAACTCACGGCCTAATTTGTTGGCACGCTCACAGAGCTCAGCATTTGCTTCCTCGTTGAACACCAACTGAGTGATGCCGTATCGGTCGCGCAAGTCAACGAAAGTAAGCGCTCCCATCTTACGCGAACGCTGTACCCAACCAGCGAGGGTTACTACCTCACCTGCATTCTGGAGACGAAGTTCTCCACAAGTTCTTGTTCTGTACATAGTATGTCTTTATTTTTATCCTATTTGAATGCAAAATTACAAATAAATTGTGATAATATATTATATATAAGGTAATAAAGTGGCAAAAAAAAGCATTTTATGTTGAACCTTTAGCATTTTTAATCGTCAAATAATCGTAGTTAGCAGAAAAAGTAGTAATTTTGCAGACGATAAAACATTAAAAAGACAATTCAATAAGTATATGAAAAAGATTTTGATGATAGCAATGCTGCTCATCGGCAGCGTGATGATGCTCCAGGCTCAGGACAAGCAGGCAGCAATCAAGTTCGACAAGACAGTCCACAACTTCGGTTCTTTTGCCGAGACCGACGCAATCCAGAAGTGCGTATTCTCATTCACCAACACTGGTAATGCTCCTTTGGTAATCAATCAGGCAGTAGCAAGTTGTGGTTGCACCGTGCCAGCCTACACTAAAACTCCTATCCTGCCAGGCGAGAAGGGTGAGATCAAGGTGACATACAACGGAACTGGCAAGTTCCCTGGTCATTTCAAAAAGACAATCACCATCCGCACTAACGGTGAACCAGAAATGATCCGTCTTTACATCGAGGGTGATATGTACGACCCATCAATGTTGAAAGACGTGAAGAAATAACAAAAAGCGTTTTTCCGCGATTTCTATAGAAAGAGCACTGTCCACGAGGCGGTGCTCTTATTTTATATCAAGAGAAAGAAGAAAAATGCATTATTTTCGAAAAAAAAAGCCGGAAATGTTTGGAGGGTTCAAAAAAAAGCACTACCTTTGCACTCGCAATTCGGAAATGAGTTCTAAACAAGTTTCAAAAAGAGTTGTAACCGAGGTGTAGCGCAGTTGGTAGCGTTCCTGGTTTGGGACCAGGCTGTCGCAGGTTCGAGCCCTGTCACCTCGACAAAAAGCAGAGTTTATACTCTGCTTTTTTTGTGTTTATAAACATCCTATCATTCCTTAAGAAACAAAAAAAATAGAGCCACAGAATGACTGCGACTCTATTATATATAATAAGGTATATACTCTTACTTGATGATGCCAAGGTCGGTGAACACCTTCTTCAGGATCACTACCGAACGGTCAACCTGCTCATGAGTATGGTTTGCCATGAGGGCATAACGCACGAGAGTGTCTGTTGGCGCACATGCTGGTGGGATAACAGGATTGATGAACACACCTGCCTCGAAAGCCTTAGCAACAACAACGAATGTCTTCTCAAGATCACGAACATAGAGAGGAATGATTGGACTCTCTGTCTCGCCAATCTCGAAGCCCTCCTCACGGAAACGCTTCAAAGCATAGTTGGTAACATCCCACAATGCCTCAAGACGCTCTGGCTCAGACTTGATAATGCGCAATGCCTCACGAGCACAAGCAGTAGCTGCTGGTGTACAACTTGCTGAGAAGATATAAGTACGTGCGGTGTGACGGAGAGAATCAATGATAACCTGATTTGCAGCGATGAAACCTCCGATACTTGCAAGCGACTTTGAGAAGGTACCCATGATGAGGTCAACATCGTCGGTAAGACCGAAATGATCACAAACACCTCTACCCTGCTTACCAAAAACACCAAG
>JAZQOD010000114.1:0-3354 GCA_045627685.1 Prevotella sp.
TGCTTCCCATACCCACACTATATCCATGATCGTAGTTGCCGATTGCCGATTGATAGGCGGCCTCGCGGGCATCGTCGGAGGCGAAGTCTTCGATATCCTCACGGGTGACAGGCTGTGCCGTGAGAACGAAATCACGCGCCACATCATCGCCGCAACGCAGTCGCACATCGCTGATATCCTTGCCATAATAGCGCTGGTCCCAGTGGCATACCTTCACCACAGTAGTATCGAAATAATCCACAAGAGCCGCCACCATAGAGCGACCAGGCTTGTCCATATCGCCACAGATGATGACAGTGTCGATATCCGACAGCCATTCGCGGAATGCCTCGAAGGATTTGGCATGGTCGGTCTGAGCACCGTTGGCTGCTGCAATGACATGCATGAAACCCAGCATACGCAGCGTGAGACAGTCTTTCTCACCCTCAGTGATGATTAGAGTCCGACGCCTGTTTTCGTTTTCGTATTCGTTTTCGTCCTGTTCCCGCCTCATGCAGTCGATGTTATATGGCGCACAAGGGGTGAAGGATGATTCCTGTGCAAAGCCCTTTTCAATGACGGTGCGCTGAATCTGTCCCTGACGGGTGTTCTTTACGACAACCTTGGTTGACACGGCACGGAACTTCGCATTACAGCAGATGCCCTCCACATAGTTGCGATAGACAAGGCATGGACGTTGCTTGCCAACATCCTCGCCTTTCAGTTTGACGACATATTGCGCCACACCCCAGCGCATCTTACGGGCCCAGTCGATAGGTATCTGCTGCGACTGCAGGTAGTTGCGCACAGCGAGCTGAGCACCAGTGACGGTGGTATCAAGGCTTATATCTTCGATGTCTTCTAGGACGCCTTCATCGAGCTGCACATAGTCTTCGATAATGGAAGCCCCGACCCTTACCTCCCCGGTTGGAGGAGATGGACAGTTACCATTTGACGGTTGATATTTTGGCGCTGCATTCTTCGGAGAACCTGCACAGGCGTTATGCGCCTCTTCCCACCGTTTGCGTGATTCGGCAGCACCTTCCTGGGTCTGTCCCCAGATACCGCAAGCCCAGCAGTGGAACCATCCAGAGTTGGGGCTTAAGGCAAAGGCTCGATGATCGCACTCCGGACATCGGTACATTATTTCGCGTTCTTTACTGAGTTTATTCACACTGCCGCGTTTTATCCATTCGTCACTGAGGACTTTTTCGCTGATGGAGCGGCGCAGGGATTCGTCTCTTGACATGGGAAAGGGGAGATTAGAGTAAAGTTAAAAGTGAAAAGTGAAAAGTGAAAAGTGAAAAGTTCTTGCTCCTCTGCGCTACGCAAGCGGCAGAGCCGAGCGAAGAGTTAGGAGTGAAAAGTGAAAGCTCGCTTGCGAGAGATATTGAAGTATTGAAATATTGAAGTATTGAAATATTGAAATCACACCCACTTATTGGTGATGTAATTGTATGTTGCTGTTTCCGAGGGGCGAGGGGCGGCTTCTAGCGGAATCTTATAGCGAGAACCGTTGGGGGCAAGAAACCAGCGGTTGCCTTGCGGATCTTCCCACTCATAAGGCGAACGGGGCCGGTACTGCATCTGCTGTTGGTCGGCTACGGCAAGGGCCTCAGCCTCGAGATCCTTACGAACACGGCGCCAATGGTTGCGAGCCTTGTAGATGAAGTCACCGCCGAATCTCTTGAAAAGCCGCGACAGCCAAAAGACTCGTTTTTCTGGGTGCTGCATGAACGCTGGCTTGAAGAACTCCTCACGAGTCTGGAAATATGGCACAAGGTATTTGTCGACCATTATCTGAAACACCTCACTACCCTGCTGCTCCGTGAGTGACAGTTCGGGTATGCTCTCGCCGGTTTTCTTGCGTGGATTGCGGATGCGGAACAGAATATCGTCCACCATCATGCTGTGTTCGCTGTCGTTCTGTCGCAGCAACCAGGTGAAATAATCCTTCACTATCCGGCGACGCACAATGATTTCCCTTTTCAGGTTCTTACTCTCATCAGCAAGGTTTGTTTCATCAGAAAACGCCATGGCGTTACCTCCGGTAGGATTATATATAATATTAATATCGTTAGATATTTTTTTAGAATAACCGTCATTTTGCGACTCATTTTGCGACTCTACAATCTTCGCCGAGCCCATCAACAACAATCCGTCTGTCGTCTCATAACAATGCCAGAGTGGTGAGAATATTGCGGTGATATCCTGCTCGCTGTTTCCAACGATGTAGAACGACTGCGAACGGCGGATGTCATCGAGCAACAGCATGAAAGTCTTATAGCCCAGACGGCGACGCACCTCATTGAAATACGGCACGGGTATCCGCCCGAACTCATCCATGAGGTCGAGGAACTCATATCCCAACCACAGTTTCAGTAGCTTCAGGGCATGAGCGTCAGCGATGCGGTAGGATTTCCACATCTTCAGTTGTCTGCCAAGGTGGTTCCAATACACCTGTGTTCGTCGAGGAGTAGGCATAGTTCATTACACTCTTCACCAGTCATACCTCAAGCCGTTTCATCAGATGTACCACAGCATACCGCGGAGCCCTATCGAGGGCATTGACGATGATACGCACTATAGCGAGCATGTCGCTAATGAATCTACACGCTGCCACCAACAGCAGCACCACCACCCACAGCACCAGCCGCGAGAAGGAATGAAGGACATTTTTCAGTTGTTTCATAGTTGCAAAAGATATTATTATACAATAAAGTGCACCATTATGCGTTATACCATTAATAGGCAGCACAAAGGTACTCCAAAACCCTGACACAAGAAAACATCGCCACCACTCCATAGCGTGGTGGTGGAATTAACAAAAATTCACAAAAATCCACTCTTAACAACTGCAATATGAAGAAAAATGTAGCAGGAAGCTTTGCGCCGGAGACGGTAAGTGCCATCGGCAAAGCAGTAGGAGAGTTCATACTCGAGAACGGTCTCAAGTCCGAGTATGTACGACAAGCGAGCAGTTTCAACGCTGCTCGCTTTACCCCTTTTAAAAAGGCCAGTTGACTTTTCTGTCACCAGCCAAGTTCGTAACCCTCATGTGTGTCCTTCGCACCAGTGCTCCCGAAGCCTTCGACCGTTTCTGGAACACCACGATGAAGGAGCTCCTGACAAGTAAAGGAAAGGAGGAATAAAGGCATGAGAGTAATGATAAGGGCTCCGCCTTTATGAAGGTTTATAGTTAAAGATATATGGTTTATGGACTCCCTTTTGGTTAATGGTTTGAAGTTTAAGCTGTGGGCTCAAACTATCCATAAACCATAAACAACAAACGTAAACCCTCCTAAATACTGCAATATAAGGGTGACGAATATTAAGAAAAGACGTTCAAATCTTAAGAATTATGAAGATTTAACA
>JAZQOD010000115.1:0-7504 GCA_045627685.1 Prevotella sp.
TCTCACAATGGTGGATTGAAAGATGGAGGAGGGTACAGCCGCAGTGTCATTGCTGAGTATTTAAAGTATGACAATAATGATAGAATTCTCAACATTCCTCCAACGGCAGAAGGTGTGAAGGCTATTGTTCAGAAGTGATTCTCTCGTTTATTGATAACGACATGATTAGAATTAAAGATTTGAATTTGGTATGTTCTCGTAAAGAATTGGCAGCAATTCCTGACGGGAAGGTGCTGATAAATACAATCAACGCTCATTCCTATAATACGGCACAGAAAGACGAACTCTTTCAAAAGGCATTGCTCAATGGCGATTATCTCATTCCGGATGGGGCGAGCATTGTCAAGGCGTGTCGCTGGCTGAAGGCAAAATCTCAGCCGAAGGAGAGAATTGCCGGATGGGACTTGTTTGAGTATGAGATGAACAAACTTGAGGAGATAGGCAAGAATATCGCGCTGGATAATGATGCTACTGTCGCTCCGATATCTTCACAGAAAGTGATGTTCATGGGATCTTCCGAGAAAGTGCTTGGGTTGATCAGGAAGAAGGCTGCACAGGTGTATCCTCATCTTGAGGTCGTGACATACTCACCACCATATAAACCTCAGTTCAGCGATGCTGATAATGATGCAATCATTAATGCCATCAACGATGCTAAACCGGATTTGCTGTGGATTGGCATGACTGCTCCGAAACAGGAGAAATGGACCTACGAGCATTGGGGCGAGTTGGATATCAATTGCCATGTTGGAACCGTTGGTGCGGTGTTCGATTTCTTTGCTGGCACATACCAAAGAGCTCCGTTATGGTGGCAGAATCATTCTTTGGAATGGCTATACCGCCTTATAAAAGAACCAAAACGCATGTGGCGCCGTTATATCATAGGTAACACAGTGTTTTTGTGGAATGTGCTCAAAGAGAAGATGTTATGAATAACACGGGACTTTTCTTTGAACTATTGCAGGTTGCAGTAGGAAATCGTGACAGTTTGTCGTTGGTTCCTAGTGCAGAGCAATGGGAAGAACTGCTCGACCTCTCTACAAAGCAGGCTTTGATGGGCGTTGTGTTTGGTGCCATAGACAGACTTCCAAAAGAGCAATGGCCTCCTCGTGCTATGAGGTTGCAGTGGGGTATGCTCGCGCAGAAATATATAGTTCGAAACCAGCAACTTTCTGCCGCCTGCAAAGAGGTCGCTAACCGCTTCTCTCATCAAGGGTTCCTTTGCTGTATACTCAAAGGGCAAGGCAACTTTGCTAACTATCCTGAATGGCTGCAAAACAAGCGTGCTCCGGGGGATATCGATGTTTGGGTTATACCGAAACCTGAGACTGCCAAGCATGAAGGAGTTGATCCGAACCGTCCTATCCGTACTGTTGTTCGTTTCTGTCAGAAAGTACAACCTGCACAGAAAGTGGGATATATCCACATGGATTTTCCTGTATGGAAGGATACCGACATTGAGGTTCATATTCGTCCGTCATTCCTTTGTTCACCAATTCACAATCACAGATTGCAGAAATGGTTTAAGTCCCATTCAGATTTCATCATAACGGGAAACCGCGATTTCCCTATACCGTCAAACCGCTTTAATGCCGTTTTCCAACTGCTGCATATCTACAAGCATCTGTTTGAGGAAGGCATAGGATTGCGTCAGCTTCTCGACTATTACTTCGTGTTGAAGAATACATCACAGGCTGACCATCAGGAAATAAGAAATACCTTGAAACGCCTCGCTGTCGATAAGTTCGCGTCAGCAGTGATGTATGTTCTGCAACAGGTGTTCGCGCCACAAACCACCGATTCATCATGGATGATATGTCAACCAGACAATGATAGAGGTAGACATCTTCTTGACGAGATAATGATTGCGGGAAATTTCGGCACTTACGACGAGCGAAATGGTGATGTTGCTCACGAAAGTCATGGAGGTCGTTATTGGAGAAAAACAAAACGCGCATTCCGCTTGTTCTCTCTATATCCTCACGAATCGTTCTGGCAACCGTATTTTATGGTTTACCACATGGCTTGGCGTGTCCTTAAACTTTGGAGATTTGAATAACAACATAATATTTCAAACCACACATAAGCAATTAATGAAAAAGATTCTCACATTATTAATATATATAATAGTATATACAACATCAGTCGCTCAAACCTTTTCAGCCTCAAGTGCACCTTTTGCTGAGGCTATGCCTCCAAAGCATGAGGTCAGGGCAATGTGGCTTACAACGATAGGAGGTCTCGACTGGCCGCATTCGTATGCCAATAACACCCAGACTTCCATCAACAAACAGAAAAAAGAACTTATCGGTATTCTCGATAAACTCCAACAGGCTGGCATAAACACTATCTTGTTACAGACTCGAGTGCGTGGTACAACCATCTATCCTTCAAAATACGAACCTTGGGATGGTTGCCTGTCGGGCAAATCTGGTGTTTCTCCGGGCTACGATGCATTGCAGTTTGCAATCGATGAATGCCATAAGCGAGGTATGGAACTGCATGCATGGGTTGTGACAATCCCTGTTGGAAAATGGAATGGCAAAGGCTGTTCCTCATTGCGTAGTAAGTATCCGAAACTCATCAAGAAGATTGGCGATGATGGATACATGAATCCCGAAGACCCACAGACAGGTACATATATCGCGAGTATTTGCGAGGAGATAACACGCAATTATGATATCGACGGTATTCATCTTGATTACATCCGTTATCCAGAGGACTGGAAGATTAAGGTATCAAAGAGCCAAGGGCGAAAGTATATTACTGACATCGTTCGTAAGATAAATCTTAAGGTAAAGACATTAAAGCCATGGGTAAAGATGAGTTGCTCACCTATCGGTAAGGCTGACGATCTGCCTCGAATGTCAAGCCGTGGTTGGAATGCATACAGTCGCGTGTGTCAGGACGCACAGGGATGGTTGCGCGACGGATTGATGGATCAACTTTATCCGATGATGTATTTCAAGGACAACAATTTCTACCCTTTTGCCCTTGATTGGAAAGAGCGCTCCTACGGTAAGATGGTTATACCAGGCTTGGGCATATACTTTATGTCGCCAAAGGAGAAAAACTGGAAACTTGTAGATATCACTCGTGAAATGGAAGTACTGCGCCAGTGGGGATTAGGTCATTGCTATTTCCGAAGCAAGTTCTTTACCGACAATACCAAAGGTATCTATGATTTCGCAGCAAAGGAGTTCGACAATATTCCATCCCTTATTCCTCCTATGACATGGGCAAGCAGTGTCGCTCCGTTGGCTCCTACGACATTGAGTACTGATTCAATTAACAATACCATATCATGGAGTGGGGCACAGGATAGGAGCAATGGATCATACCTTACTTATAATATATATAGTAGTTATGAGTGTCCGGTTGATATCACTGATCCACGTAATCTTATGATGCAGCGCACTCGTAGCACCTCCATACAAGTACCACTTAATGGCAGGTATTACGCTGTAACGGCAATGGATAGATATGGCAACGAGAGTGAAGCGAAACAGAACCATAACATACCTGTCCGTCAACGTCAGTCAGGAAAGAGCCTTACCATCGATGAAAAGCATCTTTTCAAGTGCGATGGCAAGGTGTTGTATCTTGGTAAGACAGAGGTTAATCGCCGCGACATCATTAGTATTGAAACACTGCAAGGACAGAGTGTTGCCACTGCTTTTGTAAGCGAGATGGTTGATGTCCGTAAACTTCCGGAAGGCATTTATGTAGTTCGCTCTCTTGGCAAGAAGAAAGCAAGCCACAGACTAGGATATTTCATGATAGAACGCCGTTCTTGGAGGTAAAAGGTTGATAATTAGTGCTTTTAAGATATTATTTTTGCATTATTAGACAAAAAAACATCTTTAAATTTTCTTTTTACGCCAAATTTTGTTATCTTTGCAAAACTTTTCGGCCTTATGGTCGTAAAAAAGTGTGTGCAGTTAGTATTTCTAACATACATAATATAAATATTAAAAGACATGACAAAGTTAGAACTCATAACAAAAATCTCTGAAGAGACCGGTGTTGACAAGATGGCTGTCAGTGCTGTTCTTGAGACTTTTATGGAAACAGTGAAGACAAGTCTTATTGACAATGGTGAAGGTGTATTTCTCCGTGGTTTCGGTAGTTTCACTCCAAAGCGTCGTGCTACAAAGACTGGTCGCAACATCTCGAATAACACTACTGTTGTAATTCCTGCACATTGTGTTCCATTCTTTAGTCCTGCTAAGGAATTCCTCGCAGAAATGTCAGAGAAGACAATGGAGAAGTAAAATCAATAAACATAAATAATTAATTTAAATTTTTAAAGTTATGCCAAACGGTAAGAAGAAGAAGGGCCACAAGATGGCTACTCATAAGCGTAAGAAGAGACTTCGTAAGAACAGACATAAGAGCAAGTAATTAATACTTGTTCACCAGATGTCTATTCTGGCGAAGGGGTGTGCCAAAAGATCCACAAGATGCTTTGGCATGCCCCTTTATCTTAAAATCAGGAGTAAAGAAGATGACAAGCGAAATTGTAATTGATGTACAACAGAAAGAGATTTCAATTGCTCTCTTGGAAGATAAGCGCCTCGTAGAATATCAGAACGAGCCACGCAGTGCTTCCTATTCTGTTGGAAACATCTACATTGCAAAGGTCAGGAAGTTGATGCCAGGCCTTAATGCAGCGTTCGTAGATGTTGGTCATGAGCGAGACGCCTTTCTTCATTATCTTGACCTCGGATGTCAATTTAACTCCTATGAAAAGTATCTCAAGCTGGTACAGAGCGATCGCAAAAAACTGTTCCCTTTCACAAAAGCAACAAAACTCCCTGATTTGAAGAAGGATGGCAGTGTACAAGGTACTTTAGCCAAAGATCAGGAGGTTCTAGTGCAGATTGTAAAGGAACCGATTAACACTAAAGGTCCACGCTTGACAAGTGAACTGTCGTTTGCAGGACGATTCCTTGTGTTAGTGCCTTTCGGCGATAAAGTCTCGGTATCAAGCAAGATTAAAAGTAGTGAAGAGCGTGCCCGACTGAAACAGCTCGTCCACAGCATCAAACCCAAAAACTGCGGAGTAATCGTCAGAACCGTAGCCGAAGGAAAGCGCGTATTTGAACTCGATGCAGAGTTGAAGACTCTCAGTCAGCGATGGGAACAAGCACTTCTCAAATTGCAGAAGAATACAGAGCGCCCATTGCTTGTATATGAAGAAGAGAGCCGTGCAATTGCACTGATACGCGACATATTCAACCCTTCCTTTGAAAATATCTATGTCAATGATGAAGATGTTTTCAATGAAGTAAAGGCTTATGTGACACTCATCGCACCTGAAAAGGCTAATATAGTCAAACTGTATCAGGGCAAAGTGCCAATCTTTGATAATTTCGACATTACCCGACAGATTAAGTCCAGTTTCGGCAGGACTGTCAATTATAAACACGGGGCTTATCTTGTTATTGAACATACAGAGGCCCTGCATGTAGTGGATGTGAACAGCGGAAATCGCACGAAAGCAGAGAACGGCCAGGAGCAGAATGCTCTTGAAGTAAACCTCGGTGCAGCAGATGAATTAGCACGTCAGTTGAGACTGCGAGATATGGGAGGAATCATCGTAGTAGATTTTATAGACATGCATCTTGCCGAAGACCGACAACTTCTCTACGAACGCATGTGCAAGAACATGCAGAGCGACCGCGCACGTCACAACATCTTGCCATTGAGTAAGTTTGGATTGATGCAGATAACCCGTCAGCGTGTCCGTCCAGCAATGGATGTCACAGTCGAAGAAACATGTCCAACTTGCTTCGGTAAGGGGACGATCAAACCAAGTATACTTTTCACGGAACAACTCGAGGGAAAGATTGATCGATTGATCAATAAGATCGGTGTCAAGAAATTCCAACTTCATGTTCATCCATATGTCGCTGCCTACATCAACCAAGGCTTCATCTCGTTGAAGCGCAAGTGGCAGATGAAATATGGATTTGGAGTACAAATCATTGCTTCGCAAAAGATGGCTTATCTGCAGTATGAGTTCTACGACTCACAGAATCAGTTCATCGATATGCGTGAAGAGAATGAGAACTAATAAAACAAAAGAGGAACCAATTGATGGTTCCTCTTTGTTTTTTCTTCAAGTTATTACAGAACTACTTCCAGTCCTATTTTTATTCTGAAGCCTTTTGTCCAGTTTTCTATTTCCTTGGTACTGCTGTTTGGCGACACATGAACGCCTGTTTTGTCGGTGAAGCGGTCGTATATCTCGCCATTGGCAATTTTCGACTGATATTCAGGAGCAGCAAATACGCCAAAATTCTTGTGGAAGGCGAAAAACATCTTCACACCGCCTGAGATTATTGTGGCACACGCATTCTCTTTGTTTCGTGTGCTGTTTTCATTTGCTTGCAAACCATCTATGCGAAGCATGCCAACTCCCACCTGTGGCGTTACACGCAGGCAACCGAGGAAATCAAAACCGTAACCTACTTTTCCGCCGAAATACTGCGGTCTATATGTGAAAGAGTGATGAGCATCCCCGAAAATTCGCTCAACCTGATAACTTTCTGTTAGTCCATAGATATACGAAGCCTCGATGGCAACATTGTGGAAATATCCACCTACAGTCACTCCCGGGCTGTGCATCGAACCTGCCTGAAGGAATCCATTGACAAATACGCATGTAGATTTCAGAATGTTGTCGTCGAAAGTTGGCTTCTGTGTTTTTTCTTTCTGTGTTGAATTCTGCTTTGCCTGCCAGTCGTTATAATTAAATGTGGTTTGAGCCTGGCTGAGGGTAGGGGACAGAAACAATGCTATAGTAAGAAGAATGAATACTTGTCTCATAGTATGAAAAGAAACAGGGCCGGAGCATGTTGCTCCAGCCCTTTTTGCTATGTTGGTTGATTATTAACCCTGAACAGCAGCTACGCCTGGGAGTACCTTACCCTCGATAGCCTCGAGAAGAGCACCACCACCAGTTGAGATGTAAGAAACCTTATCTGTGAGGCCGAACTTTGTGCAGCATGCTGCAGAGCCACCACCACCGATGAGTGAGAAACCACCCTCTGCTGTAGCCTTAGCGATAGCCTCGCCGATAGCGCGTGAACCAGCGCAGAAGTCATCGCACTCGAATACACCAGCAGGACCGTTACAAAGGATTGTCTTTGCACCGTCGAGAGCAGCAGCGAACTTAGACTGTGCCTCAGGACCTGCATCAACACCTTCCATACCTGCAGGAATAGCGTTTGAAGGATGAACCTCAGTCTTAGCACCTTCCTTTACAGTCATTGTACCAAAGTCAAGACCGTCGCAGCAAACTGCGTCTGGAGCCATAACGAGTTCTACACCGTTCTTCTTTGCGAGCTCCCCAACACCGAGAGCTACATCGAGCTTGTCCATCTCAACGATAGAACCACCGATCTCACCACCGTGTGCCTTAGAGAATGTATATGTCATACCACCGCAGAGGATGAGCTTGTCAACCTTGCCGAGGAGGTTCTCGATGATACCAATC
>JAZQOD010000116.1:0-5422 GCA_045627685.1 Prevotella sp.
CAATCGAGAACAAGTACCCTACTGGCAGCAAGCACACTGCTAAGGTTCGCAACTTCACTAACTTCGGTATCTTCGTAGAACTCGAGGAAGGTGTTGACGGTCTTATCCACATTTCAGACCTCTCTTGGACAAAGAAGGTTAAGCACCCATCAGAGTTCACACAGGTAGGTGCTGAGATCGAGGTTGTTGTTCTCGACATCGACAAGGACAACCGTCGTCTCTCTCTCGGTCACAAGCAGCTCGAGGACAACCCTTGGGATACTTACGAGACAATCTACACACCAGGTTCTGTTCACACCGGTAAGATCAACGAGATGATGGACAAGGGCGCTACAATCACTCTCAACGAGGGTGGTGAGGGCTTCGCTACACCAAAGCACCTCGTTAAGGAAGACGGCACACAGGCTCAGCCAGGTGAGGAACTCCAGTTCAAGGTAATCGAGTTCGTTAAGGAGACAAAGCGTATCATCCTCTCACACAGCCGTACATTCGAGGCTGAGAAGGAGGCTGAGAAGCCAGTTCGCAAGGCTCGTCCTGCTAAGAAGCAGGCTGAGGAGCAGCCACAGATCAACAATGTTGCTGCTGGTACATCACTCGGTGACCTCGACGTTCTTGCAGCTCTCAAGGCTCAGATGGAGAAGGGTGAGTAATCATCATATCCACATATACACAAAGACCAATCCGAAAGGGTTGGTCTTTTTTTATCACTATAGACCCCACTCTACACAGAATATCCTACAAAACACTCGCCATATAGATTATATATTATTAATGTACGCGCGTGTAGCAGATTGACATTAGTCATTAAAAAACATTAAAAACACGCTCTCATCCGATATCATGGTCCATAAATAACAGTTTTTTTCGTAACTTTGCATTGCAAACATAGATTAGCGTCGCCAATCACTATGACGGGCAATGCTTTTTGATGGAAAGCGACACAAAGGTTATTCCGTTCTGGAAAGCCTTTTCTTTATAAATCAAAATTTTATTTTTTATACATGTATCGCATTGACGAATTAGAGTCTAAAAGTCGTGAAGAACTTATAGAACTCGCTAACGAATTTGGTGCAGAGTACAAGAAAAGTTCCACAAACCAGGACATTGTGTACTCTATCCTTGACAAGCAGGCAGAATTAGGAAGCCAGAACACTCCAATGCCTGCAAAGCGTAAGCGTACCCGCATCGCTAAAGACAACGCCACAGACAAGGTGTACAGCGTGAAGGGTGCTGATGGCGAGAATCTCGACCGTAAGAAACCAGCAAAGAAAAAGGCTAAAGAAATGCCTTTGTTTAATAAGAACTTTACTCCTGCAGAACAGCCTGAGGCTTCTGCAGCAGAGGAAACTGTGGTGGAAAACATAGAAGAATCTGTTGTTGAAGAAACACCTGCTGTACAGATACCTGACGCACCTGTCAGCAACGTAGAGCAAACCGACAAGACCGATGACAAGAAGTCTGAAGAACCAGCAATGTCGCCTGAAGAAGAACTTGCCGCAATGCCAAAGCGTCGTGGAAGGAAGTCTAAGCGTGAGTTGGAACTTATCGCTATGATAGAGAAGAAAAAGCAGGAAGAAGCCGACTCAGAACCAGTTACTGAGACAGAACCTCAGCCAGCAGAACTGCAGGCTGAACCAGAAAACGTAGAGCAGCAGGCTGAGGATGTTGCAGATATGCTCCAGAAGACCATGAACCGCCAGAATACTCAAGAGCCAGAGGCTCCTGCAGAACAGGCAGTAAGCGAATATTGGGAAGGCGACCCAGGCGACGGTACTGACTTTATCCCTGTAATCGATGTTCCTATCGAAGACAGCGAGATGATGCCTACCTACGACATCTTCGACAATCCAATGAACATTCCTGTTCAGGAGACACACCCTGCACGCAATGAAAAACCTCGCAAAGAAACTGTTCCTGAGAAACCAGTATATAACTTCGAGGACCTCATCGATTGCAACGGCGTTGTGGAGATGCTCACCGATGGATATGGATTCCTGCGTTCAAGTGACTACAATTACCTTTCATCACCTGATGATGTGTATGTAGCATCGAACATCATAAAGAAGTACGGACTGAAAACGGGTGATGTTGTTCAGGGTAAGGTGCGTCCTCCAAAGGAAGGCGAGAAATACTTCCCACTGACAAGCATCGATATGATCAACGGTCGTCAGCCGAACGATATCCGTGACCGTATTCCTTTCGAGCATCTCACCCCACTCTTCCCTGACAAGAAGTTCACTCTCTGCGGCGACAGAAAGACAACCAACCTCAGCACCCGTATTGTTGACCTTTTCTCTCCTATAGGAAAGGGACAGCGCGCACTCATCGTGGCTCAGCCTAAGACAGGTAAGACTATCCTCATGAAGGATATCGCTAATGCTATTGCCGCCAACCACCCTGAGGCTTACCTTATGATGCTCCTCATCGACGAGCGCCCTGAGGAGGTGACAGACATGGCTCGCACAGTAAATGCAGAGGTTATCGCCTCTACATTCGACGAACCAGCAGAGCGTCATGTGAAGATCGCCGGCATCGTATTGGAAAAGGCAAAACGACTTGTAGAGTGTGGTCACGATGTTGTGATTTTCCTTGATTCTATCACCCGTCTTGCTCGTGCTTACAACACCGTTGCACCAGCATCAGGTAAGGTTCTTACCGGTGGTGTTGATGCCAACGCATTGCAGAAACCAAAGCGATTCTTCGGTGCAGCACGAAACATCGAAGGTGGCGGTTCGCTCACCATCATTGCAACGGCCCTCATCGACACTGGCTCTAAGATGGATGAGGTGATCTTTGAGGAATTCAAGGGTACTGGTAACATGGAACTCCAACTTGATCGCAACCTCAGCAACAAGCGTATCTTCCCTGCTGTCAACCTTGTTCAGTCAAGTACACGTCGCGATGACCTGCTTCAGGATGAGATAACCCTCAACCGTATGTGGATTCTCCGTAAGCATATTGCCGACATGACTGCACTTGAGGCTATGAACACCATCCATGACAGTATGAAGGGCACCCGCGACAATGACGAATTCCTCATGTCAATGAATGGATAATAGCATTTAATGGGACAAAATATTGAAATCAAAGGTGCGAGGGTGAACAACCTTAAGGACGTCAGCCTCAAAATCCCAAGAAATAAACTCATCGTGATTGCTGGAGTCAGTGGCTCCGGCAAATCATCTCTGGCCTTCGACACATTGTATGCCGAAGGTCAGCGTCGTTATGTCGAGTCGTTGTCAAGTTATGCACGACAGTTCCTCGGCAGAATGAGCAAACCGGAATGCGACTATATCAAAGGACTTCCTCCTGCTATCGCCATCGAACAGCGTGTGATATCGCGCAATCCACGCTCTACCGTTGGTACATCGACCGAGACTTACGAATATCTCCGTCTGCTCTTTGCCCGTATCGGCCACACATTCTCACCTGTCAGCGGTGAGGAAGTGAAGCGTCATACTGGTGAGGACATCGTGGCTTGTATGCTCGACCATAACGAGGGTGAACGCTTCGTGGTTCTCGCTCCATTATGCATGCGTGAAGGCCGCACATTGCAACGTCAGTTGGAAGCAAAAAACCAGCAGGGTTTTGCGCGTATATACCATAACGGCAAGTTTGTGCGTATCGATGACTTTATCGAGTCGAACGGCAACCTGGAAGAGATAAAACCGGAGGATATCAGTATCGTTATCGACCGTCTGTCGGTTTCTGACGACAAGGAGACGATTTCCCGTCTGCTCGACACCACAGAAACAGCATTCTTCGAAGGTCACGGACTCTGCACACTGCTATTCACGGATAGCGGTGAGACGCGAGAGTTCTCTACTCGCTTCGAGGCTGACGGCATGGAGTTTGAAATTCCATCAGATAACATGTTCTCGTTCAACTCGCCAAGCGGTGCTTGCCCTACCTGCGAAGGATTTGGTAGCATTATCGGCATAGATGAGAAACTGGTGATTCCTAACCCTGCCCTCTCTGTTTATGAAGGATGTGTGCAGTGCTGGCACGGCGAGAAGATGGGTATGTGGAAGGACGAGTTCTGCCGTCGAGCATCAAAGGACAACTTCCCTATCTTTACCCCATATTTTGAATTGACAAAAGAGCAGAAAGACTGGCTTTGGCACGGACTTCCTTGCGACAAGCATCGCAATGACGACGAGAAGGTTTGTATTGACGCTTTCTTCCAGATGGTGAAGGACAACCAGTACAAGATTCAGTATCGCGTGATGCTGAGCCGTTTCCGTGGAAAGACAATCTGTCCTGACTGTCACGGAACTCGCCTGAAAAAGGAAACTCAATGGGTGAAGGTTTATGGCAAGAACATCTCCGAATTGGTAGAGATGCCTATCTCCGACCTGAAGGAATGGTTTGATAATATCCAACTTTCAGAGCATGATGCTTCTGTGGGAAAACGCTTGCTCACAGAAATAAAGAGCCGCTTGCAGTTCCTGCTGAATGTCGGTTTGGGATATCTCACACTCAACCGCCCATCGAACACCCTCTCGGGTGGTGAAAGCCAACGTATAAACCTCACCACATCACTGGGTTCATCGCTCGTAGGCAGTCTGTATATCCTTGATGAGCCAAGCATCGGTCTGCACTCACGCGATACCGACCAACTCATCGGTGTATTGAAAGACCTACGCGATCTGGGTAATACTGTCATCGTTGTTGAACACGACGAGGAGATGCTGCGTGCTGCCGACTACCTCATCGACATCGGTCCTGATGCCGGACGACTGGGTGGTCATGTGGTGTTCGAAGGTCCGAGTTCGCTACTCACAGGAAAGACCGACAAACTGATGCAGCAATTCCCTGACTCGCATACCATCCAGTATCTCACCCACAACAAGAACATCGAGGTTCCATCGTCACGCCGACCATGGAACAGATTTATCGAGGTAAAACAGTGTCACATGAACAACCTCAAGGGTGTGAATGCAAAGATACCACTTAATGTGTTCAATGTCATCACCGGTGTCAGCGGTAGTGGAAAGTCATCGTTAGTGAAAGGCATTCTCTACCCTGCCCTCAAACGATATATCGGTGAGGTATGCGATGCTCCGGGAGAGTTCGCAGGTCTTGCTGGCGACATAGACAGCATCAAGCATGTGGAGTTTGTTGACCAGAATTCTATCGGAAAGAGTTCTCGCTCAAATCCTGCTACTTATGTCAAGGCTTATGATGCCATCCGTGCACTCTTCGCCGAGCAGCAGTTATCCAAGCAGATGGGCTTCACACCACAGTATTTCTCATTCAACGCCGATGGTGGTCGTTGTGAGGAATGCAAGGGAAATGGTATGATAACCGTAGAGATGCAGTTCATGGCCGACCTTGAACTCGTGTGCGACTCATGTCACGGAAAGCGTTTCAAGAGCGAGATTCTGGATGTGCGCTTTGAGGAGAAGAACATCAGCGATGT
>JAZQOD010000117.1:0-3527 GCA_045627685.1 Prevotella sp.
GCTGCTATCTTCACAGCAAACGGCATCAAGGCTTATCTCTTCGAGAGCCTCCGCCCTACTCCAGAAATCTCTTTCGCTATCCGTCAGCTCGGCGCACAGGCAGGTGTTAACGTGACAGCTTCTCACAACCCACGTGAATACAATGGTTACAAGGCATATTGGGCAGATGGTGCTCAGGTGCTTGCTCCACACGATACTGGCATCATCGACGAAGTAAACAAGGTTACTATCGATGACGTTAAGTTTGAGCCAAACCCAGATCTCATCAAGATCATCGGTGGCGAAATGGACTATGACTACATGCAGGCAGTTCACGAAGCTCTCGTTGATCAGGAGGTTATCAATCGCCAGAAGGATCTCAACATCGTTTATTCTGCTATGCACGGAACAGGTCGCGTTATCGTTCCTCTCTGTCTCCGTTCTTGGGGATTCCAGAACATCAACGTAGTTCCTGAGCAGATGGTAATTGACGGTAACTTCCCTACTGTCGTTTCTCCAAACCCAGAGAATGCTGAGGCTATGACTCTCGGTATGAAGCTCGGTACAAAGCTCAACGCTGACCTCGTTATCGCTTCTGACCCTGATGCTGACCGTTTGGCTATCGTTTGCCGCGATCCAAAGGGTGAGTGGATTATCATCAACGGTAACCAGACCGCAATGATGTTCTGCTACTATATCATCAAGAACAAGAAGGCTCTCGGCACATTGAACCCTACAGACTTCCTCGTAAAGACTATCGTTACTACTGAGATTATCGCTAAGATGGCTGCTAAGGACAACATCGAGTTGCGTGACGTTTACACAGGCTTCAAGTGGATTGCTCGCGAGATTGCTCTCTCTGAGGGTAAGCAGAAGTACATCGGTGGTGGTGAGGAGTCATTCGGATTCTTGCCATTCGACAAGGTGCGCGATAAGGACTCTCCGGCTTCTATCTGCTTGATCTGTGAGATTGCTGCTTGGGCAAAGGATCAGGGTAAGACTCTCTACGATGTATTGATGGACATCTATCTCGAGTTCGGTTTCTCTAAGGAGTTCACAGTGAATGTTGTTCGTCCTGGTAAGACTGGTGCTGACGAGATCAAGGCCATGATGGAGAACTTCCGCAACAACCCTCCAACAGAGTTGGCTGGTAGCGTTATCTGCACTTGGAAGGACTTCAAGAGCCTCGAGCAGAAGAATGCTGACGGCACTGTCACAAAGATGGATATGCCTGACACATCGAATGTACTCCAGTGGTTCTGCACTGACGGTACAAAGGTGAGCGTTCGTCCTTCAGGCACTGAGCCAAAGATCAAGTTCTACATTGAGGTAAAGGGTGAGATGGGTTGTGCAGACTGCTACGACCGTTGCACCAAGGAAGCAATGGACAAGATCGAGGCTATCAAGAAGGGTTTGAATCTCTAAAAGCCCCACCTCTCCCATATAGGAGAGGTGCTTTGAAAGCATCGTCTGTTGGTGCGATTAATACATAAATAACGTTATAAATAAAGCCCAGAGCATCACGCCCTGGGCTTTTTGTTTACTAAAATCTTTTTACAATCACAATCTACTATTTCTCAACGGACAAGCATAATACAAAAGAACGCTCTTAAATATACTGCGACTAATGCCTTGATAATCAGGAAGTTGCAAAGTATGTTTTGACTTGTTATGAAAAGGGCGGTTTTATGTGGTCATTCCATTGAAATGACGATGTAAAAACGGCGGAATGAGCACTTCATTTCAGCGGAATGACAAGCAGGAAATACAGGTAAACGAATTGTTGCGCGAAAAATGTTTACAAGCACAAAAGTCAGCACTTCATAAATCTAACAACTAACAATAAGGAAATTACGCGGCTGATTTTATGATTTGAAAAAACATCTCTATAGTAAGGCAAATATAAATAGAATTATATTATCTCACCTCATTCAATCTCCCACGAGGAGAGGGGAGTGAAATGAACATAATCCAGAGATACGGGGTGTGGTCACGTAATTTTCTTATTGTTAGTTGTTAGTTGTTAGATGTTAGTTGTTTCGACCCCTATTTGAGGTGCTGATTAAACCAATCCACAATCTGCTTCATCAGGTGATTGCGGGTGTTACCGCCATAGATGCTGTGATTACGGTTGGTATAGATCAACTCACGGAAGTCCTTATCGGCCTGCACAAGTGCTTCTGAATATTCGAAGGTGTTCTGTGGGTGCACATTGTCGTCAGCCAAACCATGGCAGATGAGCAATGCTCCATGGAGATTGTCCGCACGCTGTATTGGGTTGATGGCATAACCGTCAGGATTCTCCTGAGGTGTCTGCATGAAGCGCTCTGTGTAGATGGTGTCATAGAACTTCCAGTTTGTTGGAGGTGCTACTGCCACACCACAACAGAACACAGGACGACCCTCACTCATCGACATCAGGGTGTTGAAACCACCATAACTCCATCCCCAGATGGCAATCTTATCCTTATCGACATACGACTGCTTACCAAGCCAGAGGGCGGTCTCCACCTGATCCTTCGACTCAAGGTCACCAAGACGCTTGTAGGTGCACTTCTCGAACTCTGCGCCACGACCGCCTGTTCCACGACCATCAACACATACTACGATATAACCGAGTTGAGCGAGGTAATAGTCGAACGCCTGTCCCATTGAGCCACACGACCATGAGTTGACTACCTGCTGCGATGCAGGACCGCTATACTGGTGCATGATGACTGGATATTTCTTCGAAGCAGAGAAATCGGCTGGTTTGAGCATCCATCCATCGAGAGCAACGCCTTCGGATGTGGTGAACGAGAACATCTCACGGCGTGAGAAACCGTTGCTGCGGAGTTTGGCTGCCAATTCCTTGTTGTCGATAGTTGTAGAAAGCACTTTTCCGTGATTGTCGCGAACAGTGACAACATAAGGGGTGTTCATATCACTCCATGTGTTGATGAAATACTTATAATCGCCCGAGAAGATGGCATTGTTCCAGCCTTCCTTCTCAGTGAGGCGCTCGGTCTTGCCGTTCTTGTGAGCCACATATACCTGACGGTCGTGTGGGTTGAGGGCTGCCGCCTGATAATAAACATCGCCAGTAATCTCATCATAGCCATACACTGCCGACACCTCATAGTTGCCATCACCGACCTTGCGAACCTGCTGGCCGTTCATATTATATATGTAAAGGTGGTTGTAGCCATCGCGATCGCTCGAGAGGAGAATTGAGTTCTTGATAATCTTCATATCGAGGGCATCCTCCTTGACATACTTCTTCACCTGTTCCTCGACTATGAGTTGGGCTACAGTCGATGAAGGGTTGACAGCATAGATACGGAGGGCATCCTGATGGCGGTTGAGGGTTACAACGAGCACCTTGTCGGCATTCTCGGTAGGGAAGATTCGTGGCATATAACCATCAGCATCCATCGGAACCTGCATCTTCTGTGCACGATGTGACTTGATATCGTAACTCCACGCTGTCACAACGGAGTTCTTCTGACCTGCCTTTGGATATTTGTATGAATAGAGACCAGGATAGTCGCTGTTTTCTGTCATCTCTG
>JAZQOD010000118.1:0-2081 GCA_045627685.1 Prevotella sp.
CATTGAGGTTGACGAGACAATGGGTAAGGGTAAACTCATCGACGAGATATTCGGCGAAACATGTGAGGGTGACTTCATCCAGCCTACCTTCATCTGCGACTACCCTGTTGAGATGTCACCACTGACAAAGATGCACCGTTCAAAGCCAGGCCTCACAGAGCGTTTCGAACTTATGGTCAACGGTAAGGAGTTGGCAAACGCATATTCTGAGCTCAACGACCCAATCGACCAAGAGGAGCGTTTCATCGAGCAGATGCGCCTTGCTGACAAGGGCGACGACGAGGCTATGATTATCGATCAGGACTTCCTCCGTGCTCTCCAGTATGGTATGCCTCCAACATTCGGTATCGGTATCGGTATCGACCGTCTCGTAATGCTCATGACTGGTAAGTTCGCTATCGGTGAGGTAATGCTCTTCCCACAGATGAAACCAGAGAAGAAGGCTCCAAAGTCACCTGTATCAGAGTGGAAGGCTCTCGGTGTGCCAGAGGAGTGGGTGCCATTGTTCAACAAGGCTGGTTACTATCTCGTTTCTGATATCAAGGAGGTAAAGGCACAGAAACTCCAGCAGGATGTGTGTGGTGTGAACAAGAAATACAAACTTGGCTATGATAATCCAAAAGTTGAAGAATTTGCTGCATGGATCGAAGCAGCAACTCCAAAGACTGTTTCGGAAGAATAAGTCGGAGTGTGGTCGTATTGCCATCATCGGTGGTGGCTCGTGGGCAACAGCATTGGCAAAGGTGCTCCTTGAGCAGACCGGCGATATTGGTTGGTATATGCGTCGTGAGGACCGTATCGAAGAAATAAAGCGTACTGGTCACAACGCCGCATATCTTACCAGTGTGCATTTTGATGTGGATAAGATTTTCTTCACATCCGATCTCAACGAGATCATCCGTAAGTACGACACGCTGATATTCTGTACCCCTTCACCATATTTCAAGAAGCACATGGAGAAGGTTACAGAGAATCTTCAGGATAAGTTTATCGTGACAGCGACCAAGGGCATCGTGCCAGAGGAAAACCTTGTCATATCTGACTATTTCCATTATCAGTATGGAGTACCTAGCGAGCAGATCGCGTGTCTCATTGGTCCTTCGCATGCTGAAGAGGTGGCAATGAACCGTCTCACATATCTCACCGTTGGTTGTATCGACACAGATCGTGCACAGCATCTTGCCGACACAATCCAGTCGGATTATATGCAGGTTCGTGTCTCTGCCGATGTCAAGGGTATCGAATATGCTTCGGTGCTGAAGAACATCTATGCCATCGGTGCTGGTCTTTGTCATGGTCTCGGCTATGGTGATAATTTCCATGCCGTTTATATGGTCAATGCTGCGAGCGAGATGGCTGATGCACTCAATCTGCTCAATCCGTCGCAGGATCGTTCTATCACCGATTCTGTATATCTCGGCGACCTTCTCGTCACTGGCTATTCCGATTTCTCACGCAACCGTGTGTTCGGAACAATGCTCGGCAAGGGTTATAGCATCAAGGCAGCCCAGACAGAGATGGAGATGGTGGCAGAAGGATATTATGGAGCAAAGTGTATCCACGAGATTCTTGAAGACTATAAGACTTTCGAGTTCCCAATCATCAAGGCTGTGTATTCTGTTCTCTACGAGAATGCCGTGCCGGGTGATGTTATCAAAGAATTAACAAAGAAGTTCAGATAAAAAATAAAAGATATGAAGTTAGACATTACAAAGGCTTCGCAGTTTCTTGCTGCAGGAGCCGTAGAGGCTTTCGAGCCAAAGGTTAAGGCCGCTCAGGAGGCTCTTGAGAATGGCACATGTGCAGGTAACGATTTCCTTGGTTGGATGCATCTTCCATCAAGCATCACACCAGAGTTCATCGCAGAACTTAACGCAACAGCAAAGGTTCTCCAGGAGAACTGCGATGCTGTGGTAGTAGCAGGTATCGGTGGTTCATACCTCGGTGCTCGCATGGTAATCGACGCACTTTCAAACGTATTCGGTTGGCTCAAGCCTTCTGACATGCCTCGTATCCTCTTCGCAGGCAACAACATCAGCGAGGACTATCTCACTGTACTCATCGACTACCTCAAGGGTGTT
>JAZQOD010000119.1:0-9702 GCA_045627685.1 Prevotella sp.
CATCTTCAATATCCGTTGGTGCGACCTGCGTGATGACGGTCTCGGGGGCAAGCAACTCTATCTGCTGCAGAAGAAGACACAGACTCCGCTCTATCTCCCACTGTCGCAGCAATGCTACCAGTTCATTCCCGACAGAGCCCCGGATATAGCCGACACCTCGACAATTTTCCCAAAGAAATATCCATGCCAGATAGCCCCAGCACTGAGGGACCTCATGAAAAGGGCGGGCATTTCAAAGGCAATAACCTTCCATTCGGCAAGACACACATTCGCCACATTGCTCCTGACCAAGGGAGCCGACATCTACACTACAAGCAAACTACTCGGGCACACGAATATCAAAACTACCGCTATCTATGCGAAGATAGTTGACGAGAAAAAACGTAATACCGTTGACTTGCTAAACAACCTCTGAAATTCACTAGACTCTCAGAAGTTAGCATATACAAGTTTCGCAAGCTCCACTTGTAAGTGAAAAGTTAAAAATTAAAGTCACTCATATAAGAGAGTCTGTCTGAAAGAAAAACAAATCAGGATTTTTCACTGTTCACTGTTCACTTCAAATTGAGCAAGTTTGAAAACTTGCGAAAGTTGAGTTAGTATATAGCAATAATCGTTATATTCTACTTAAGTTATTAATCTATTAAATATATAAAATATGATTACCCAAGATTGGAGACCGTTTACTTTTTTATATGAAAAGCAAATCTTGGTTAATCAAGGTACTCTCAAACAATTGTTTGAAGGGTATGGTTGCATTGTGCATGCTTTCATTGGGTACTGTAGCTTATGCTGCTGATCCTGATGTAAATGTACAGGCACAGCAGACTAAGAAAGTCACTGGTACTGTAGTGGACTCAACAGGTGAACCTGTAATCGGTGCAACAGTTGCACAGACAGGTACAACTAATGGTACTGTTACAGACATTGATGGTAATTTTACTCTCAGCGTACCAGCTAACGCTACTATCACAATCTCTTACATCGGTTTCGAGACTCAGGTTGTGACTGTAGGCGCTCAGAGCAACATTACAGTAACTCTCAAGGACGACTCTCAGGCTCTCGACGAGGTTGTAGTTACAGCGCTCGGTATCAAGCGTGAGAAGAAGGCCCTCGGTTATGCTATGCAGGAAGTAAAGGGTGACGAACTCCTTGCTGCTCGCGAGAATAACCTTGCAAACGCCCTCTCTGGTAAGGTTTCGGGTGTGCAGATTATCCGTTCTTCTAACGGTCCTGCTGGTTCTTCAAAGATCCTTCTCCGTGGTTCAAGCTCATTGACAGGTACCAACCAGCCATTGATCGTTGTCGATGGTACTCCATTGGAGAACTTCACTGGTGCTGACAACAACGACTTCTGGAACCCTTCAACCGATATGGGTAACGGTCTTTCGGATATCAATGCCGAGGATATCGAGTCTATGTCAGTCCTCAAGGGTGCTTCGGCTGCCGCTCTCTACGGTTCACGCGCTGGTAACGGTGTAATCCTTATCACAACCAAGAAGGGTGCTAAGAAGCAGGGTCTCGGTATCACTGTTTCTTCATCAGTTTCTATTGAGGATGTATTCATGAAGCCAGACCGTCAGAATGTATTCGGTCAGGGTTCAGGTGGTGCATTCGATGCTCAGAGCGGTGAGAACTGGGGTCCAAAGATCGAAGGTCAGACTTATCAGGACAAGGATGGTAACAACTTCACTTATCAGTACTATGACAATGTGAAGAACTTCTTCAACACTGGTGTGAACGCAACTGAGAACGTTTCTTTCTCACAGGTTTACAACAAGACAGCTGTTTACTCTTCATTCACTCGTCTCGACGACTTCTCAAAGATTCCTGGTGCTGAGTACAAGCGTACCAACGTGATGACTCGTGTCTCTTCAACCTTCGGCCCTGGCGATCGCTGGAACTTCGATGGTAAGGTACAGTACATCAACTCTTATGCAAAGAACCGTCCTGTTTCAGGTCAGAACTCTAACAACTACTTCTACAACATGTACATGCTTCCTATGACTATCGACATCGCTAAGTATCGCGATGCTATTAATCCAGAGGATGGTAAGATGTACTGGTGGCAGAAGGGTGGTATGAACCCATACTGGGCTGCTGACAATGTAATCGGTACTGACGCTCGTAACCGTTTCCTCATGAACTACAGCTTGAAGTACAACTTCACAGACTGGTTGAACGCTGAACTCCGTTTCGGTAGTGATATGTACTTCACAGAGACAGAGAACAAGGAGCACTCTGGTGGTCCTAACACTGACAAGGGTACTTACGGCTTCGGTGAGTCTAAGTTCTATGAGAACAACCTCAGCTTCCTCGTAACTGCTCAGAAGGACAATGTAATCGACAAGTTCGGTGGTGTTGTTACATTCGGTGGTAACCTCATGCAGCGCAAGAGCACTGGTCTCTCAGCAGGCGTTCGTCCTCTCACAGTGCCAGATATGTTCTGGATTTCTAACGGTGCACAGGCTGACAAGTCTATCTCTCAGTCATACTCACAGCGTAAGACTAACTCTCTCTACGGTACTCTCGGTGTAAACTACGACGCTTGGATGTTCCTCGATGCTACATTCCGTAACGACTGGTCTTCAACATTGAGCAAGGAGAATCGTTCATTCTTCTACCCATCTGTAAATGCTTCTGTACTCGTTAGCGAACTTGTTAACAAGAACTTCGGTGGCATGCCAGAGTGGTTCAACTATGCTAAGGCTCGCGTTTCATTCGCTCAGGTAGGTAATGACCTCGCTCCTTATCAGTTGCTCAACACTTACAGCTCAGGTTCTGATGGAAACGTAGGTACTTCAACTGCTTGGTCAGGTGGTACTCTCTTCAGTTCAGATGTACGCTCAGAGTTGATCTCTTCTTGGGAGGCAGGTGCTGAAATCCGTTTCTTCAACAACCGTCTCGGTTTGGATTTCACATGGTACAAGTCAAACGCTACACGCCAGCTCCTCAGCTTGCCAATGAACTCACTTTCTGGTTACAGTCGTTACATGGCTAACGCTGGTAACATCCAGAACACCGGTCTTGAGATCATGTTGAACGCTACTCCAGTTCAGACTAAGGACTTCTCTTGGGATACTCAGTTGAACTTCTCTAAGAACAACAATAAGATCATCGAACTCGCTAACGGTATCGAGCAGTATCAGCTCGGTGGTTACGACAACCTGCAGATCGTTGCTCAGGTTGGTGGTAACTACGGTGAAATCTGGGGTACTACATTCCTCCGCGTAGAGGATGAGAACAGCCCATACTATGGCCAGTTGCTCCTCACTTCTGACGGTCTCCCACAGGGTAAGTCAGACAAGGAGAAGATTGGTGACCAGCAGGCTGACTTCCTCCTTGGTTGGACCAACACTCTCACATACAAGAACTTCGTTCTCAGCTTCCTCATCGACGGTCGCTTCGGCGGTCAGATGTACTCAGGTACAAACCGTGCACTCCAGAGCAACGGTACTGCTGCTTGCACAGTAGTAAACGGCGCTCGTGACAACTTCGTTGTTGAGGGTGTTATTGCTGACGGCAATGGTGGTTATGTACAGAACGACAAGGAAGTTTCTCCACAGCAGTACTGGCGTACAATCTCAAGCGCAACAGGTAACCTCGGTATCGGTGAGGCTTATCTCTATGATGCAACAAACATCCGTCTGCGTAATGTTTCTATGGCATACAACTTCCCTAAGGCTATGCTCAAGAGCACTCCATTCCAGCAGCTCAAGGTTGGTGTTACAGCAACTAACCTCTTGATGTTCTACAGCAAGATGAACGGTGTTGACCCAGAGTCTGTATTCGCAACAAACACCAACGCTACTGGTTTCGAGAACTACTCTTCACCAACATCACGCACATTCTTGTTTAATGTAACTGTTGGATTCTAATAATCAATTAAACAATTAAGACAATGAAAGCAATGAATAAATATTTCATAGGCCTCGTTTTAGGTGGAATGACACTTGGTCTGGCTTCATGCAGTGATTTCGATGAAATCAACAGTAACCCTTCAGCAGTAACTGCTGACAAGGTGAATGCAGACTGGTTCCTCGCTGAGTCATTCGGTGCTGTTCAGCAAAACCCTAACGATAACGAGCGTGTATTCGTTTACAACTGGGCTTCTATCAGCCGTGTAATCGGTGACAACACCTTCGGTTGTGTTGCTCGTTACAGCGATGAGTACAACGGCTGTATGTACAACTTCTCTTCAAGCTCTATCAAGGGCGCTACCAATGCTATCAAGATCGTTAACGAGAACCTTGAGGCTGGTAACTACACCAATGAGCACGATGTGAAGTACAATGAGAATGTTCGTGAGATGGCTCGTATCTGGCGTGTAATGGTTATCGCTGACTTCGCTGACGTCTTCGGTCCTTATGCACTCGATGCTTTCCAGGGTGTTAACCCACACTTCAACAGTGTTCAGGATGTTTACAACTGGATGTTCACTGAGTTGACAGAAGCTCAGGCTAACCTTCACCTCGACGTAACTGCTACTGACGCAGAGAAGAAGCAGGATGTTGCTTACAACGGTAACTTTGAGATGTGGCAGAAGCTTGCTAACTCTCTCCGTCTCCGCTATGCAATGCGTCTCTCTGAGGTTGACAATGCAAAGGCTAAGAGCGAGTTCGAGGCTGCTGTTCAGACAGGCAAGCTCATGACAGCTCAGGAAGACCTCCTTGGTTTCCCTACAGCTGGTGGCTGGTCAAACTGGGAGAACGTTTACAACCGTGGTTGGAACGACAACGTGATCTCTTCTTCTATGGTTAACATCATGTCAGGTCTCGGTGGCGTAACTGTTGCTGACAACTATGCTGCCATCTCTGGTTCTTCTAAAGACATCACTCCTTACGTTAAGCCAATGACTTATCTCGGTATTGAGTACAAGAACCACACTCCTGCAAACACCGACAACCCTACAAAGTTCATGTGGTTGGATGGTATTCCAGAGAATGTTGACCCACGTGCTTTCGTTTACTACACAATGCCTAACGACCCAACAGCTAAGACTTATCATAGTGCCAAGGCTGGTCAGACTCTCCTTGAGGATGTTCCTGCAGACATCTCTTCTATGAGTGAGGACGAGGTTAAGGGCATCAGCGGTAAGCTTGGTGAGTATCAGGGTATGCGCGATGAGAAGGGTGCTTATGTATGGGGTCGTGAGAACACAACCTTCACATTCAACGGTGCTCTCGCAGGTCTTCGTCCAGCATGGAACGACAAGACTTTCAAGAATAACTACCTGAACTACTACAGCTGGGATACAAGTGCATTCCTTGCTAAGAACTACAACGAGGCTTACGCTAACAACGTTGAGCGCGTTTGGTTCGGTCCTTGGGAGACTTACTTCCTCCTCGCCGAGGGTGCTGTTCGTGGCTGGAATGCTGGTATCAGCGCTGAAGAGGCTTACAACAACGGTATCCGTTCAAACTTCGAGTATCTTGGCATCGGTGCTTATGCTGACGCTTACATCAACTCTGAGAGCTACAACCGCGTAGGTACCTCTGTTAAGTTCACTCATACTGCTGAGCCACAGAGCTTCGAGGCTACTTACTATGACGGTTATGAGAACCAGTTCAGCAAAGTAACATTCGGTGACGTTACATACTACGGCGTAGTAACAGGTCGTGGTGCTTTGAAGACAAAGACCTACAATTACCCAGATGCTAACAAGATTCTCTACAAGGGTAAGAAGCTGAACGACCAGTTGACAAAGATTATCACTCAGAAGTACATCGCAAACACTCCTTACGTAGTAGTAGAGCAGTGGAACGACCGTCGTCGTCTCGGTTTGCCATTCTTCGAGGTTCCTGGTTCTGACAGTTCACTCACAGGTTCTGACTTCGATAACGACAAGACCAATGGTTATGATCCAATCGGTAACCCTGTAACATCAACAGGTCAGAAGTGGAACATGTTTACACAGCGTATGCGTTACCCAACTTCTCTTGAGAATGCCGATCCAGAAGAGTACAAGCACGCTCTTGAGCTCCTCGGTGGTGGAAACTTCATGACAACTCCACTCTGGTGGGCTATCCACTAAACATAAGAACAATTCTTAATATATTTGGGGGTGTGGTTTTTCCACACCTCCATTTTTTCTCTGAAAAATGAAAAGATTATTGCTTTTGCTCGGTATTCTCGGCTCTATGCTCTGTGCTAATGCCCAGACCGAACCAATCTATCTCTATGAAGACTTTGTTGATGGAGTGGTGTATCTGAAAAACCATCAGTTGAGCCATGCCAAGGTCAACTATGACGCCTCGAATCTGAAGATGGCGTTTATCAACAATGGTGAGATACTGCAGATTGATGACAATTCGCTCATTGACTCTGTTGTTGTCGATAAGCAGTTGTTCATTCCTTATAACGGTCATTTTGCAGAGCGCGTGAAGATGGATAGGGGAGTGTTGCTCATCGACTGGAAACTCGAGGATAAATATACAGGCAAGAAGGTCGGTGCTATGGGTATTGGTAATGGTGGCAGCATAGAGAAGATCAATACTGGATTGCTCTATGCCCGTATGCAGAGCGATGACAAGACACAGGAGATACGCAAGCGTACAAATGAAAATACCTATTATCTGAATTTCGATGGTCAGTCGTTGAAGTTCAAGAACGAGAAGCAACTTACAAAAGCGCTGTCCTCGCATAAGGATGAGGTAAAGGCTTTTATCAAGACCAATAATGTGGATTTTTCATCGTGTGCTGATGTCATAGTATTATCGGAGTACATACTTTCCCTTTAGGAATATTCTTAGTTATATGAAAAAGCAAACAGCTCGGAGCCGTGTACTCCGAGCTGCTTTATGTTAGCTATATATTTCTATAGAGTATTTAAAGTCCTCCCCATTATGGGGGAGGTGCCCCTTTATGGGGCGGAGAGGGTCCTTACTCCTCCGTCGTCGGACGGTCTTCCTTAGCAGCACCGTACTCCTTGTTTGGCTCTGGGCCCATTACGAACGCAAGTGTTCCACCCTTCATGATATCCTCATAAGTGATCCATGTCTTGGTGTAATCCTTGCCGTTGAGTTTCACTGACTGAACATAGATGTTCTCGTCGCTGTTCTCAGGAGCCGAAACGGTGAAGGTCTTGCCGTTGGTAAGATGTACTGTTGACTTCTTGAATGTTGGGCTACCAATAACGAACTTACCACCAGAAGGGCTTACCTGATAGAAACCGAGTGAAGACATGATATACCATGCTGACATCTGACCGCAGTCCTCGTTGCCGATGATACCCTCAGGCTTGTTGGTGTAGAAATCCTTCTGTACGAAGCGCACCCACTTAGCAGTCTTCCACTGCTCACCAGCATAAGGATAGTAGTAGATGAATGGGTGAGAAGGTTCGTTGCCGTGAGCATACTGACCGATAAGACCAGAGATGTCGGCAGAAGCATGCTCGCCAGTAACACCCTCAGCCTCGAACAATGCATCGAGCTTCTGGCAGAATGTAGCATCGTCGCCCATGGTCTGGATCATGAACTCTGGGTTCTGTGGGTTGAAGAATGTGTACTGCCAACCAGTACCCTCGCAGAAGTGACCGCCATGCTGTGAGAAACGAGGCTCATAGTCAGCCATCCATGAACCGTCAGCATTCTTTGGACGGATAAAGCCCATCTCCTTGTCGTAGTATGTAGCGTAAGCCTTTGAACGCTCCTTGAAATACTGGTAGATATCTTCCTTACCCATCTTCTTTGCCATGAGGGCAATACCAGCATCGCCAACAGCATATTCGAGAGCGATAGATGTAGCCTCGTGGATCTTGTCGTCAGCAATGAAACCAGTCTCCATCAACATTGTAACACCCTTTTGCTTGTCGTACTTTGCAGAAGCCACCATCTTTTCGAGAGCCTCCTCAGCAACCTCGTCAGAGAGCAAGCCCTTGATGTAAGCGTCGGCCATGATGATGATTGAAGAGTAACCAGGCATACACTCGGTCTCGCCACCCTGGAGAGCCCAGATTGGAAGTTTGCCGTTCTGGTCGTAGATGCTCATGTAAGTCTTCACGAAGTCCTGCATAACATCAGGGTTGAGGATAGTGAGGAGAGGCATCTGTGTGCGATATACATCCCACTGTGAGAGGCAAGAGTAGTTGTTGAAGTCAACCTTGCGCACCTGATCGTCCATGCCACGGAACTCGCCGTTTACATCGCAGAACAACTGTGGACAGATATACAAGTGATACATTGCTGTGTAGAACTTCTCGCGCTCAACCTCGTCGTCAGTGTCAACAGTGATCTGAGAGAGTTTCTTGTTCCACTTGTCGATAGCCTGCTGACGAGTCTTTGCAAAGTCGAAGTCAGCCAACTCAGCATCCATGTTCATCTGTGCATTCTCGCAACTTACAGAAGAGATAGCCACCTTGAATGATACGTCCTTTGCATCATCCTTCATTGTGATGACTGCCTTTGCACCGTTCTGTGTAGGAACATTACCCTTGTCGAGATCTTCCTCTGTCACTTTCTGTGTCTCTGTTGTCAGCGAGTCGGTACCAGCAGGTTCGTCGTTGCTGAATACCAGCATCTCAGCGATTGGCTCCTGGAACTTTGCTACGAAGAAAATCTTTCGTGTTGGAGCCCAACCGTTAAGGTAGCGATAACCCTCAACTGTATATTCGTCAACCTTCTTGATGTGTGTTGCGTAAGCCTTGCAACCATTGCCTTCGAGGAGGTTGAAGAGGATATGAGCAGTAGTGTCAGCAGGGAATGTGTAGTGGTGGAGAGCCACACGCTCTGTTGCAGTCATCTCTGCAGTAACACCATTCTCCATGGCAATCTTGTAATAGCCAGGCGCCAACTCTTCCTGATCGTGGTTATAGTAGATTGAAGCAGCACCCTCGATGTTGTCCTGCTCGCCGCGTGCTGTGCGTACTTCTCCAACGTATGGCATTACGAGGATGTCACCGAGGTCGGCACAACCTGTTCCAGAGAGGTGAGTGTGAGAGAAACCGATAAGAATGCTGTCACTGTAGTGATAGCCAGAGCACCAGTCCCATCCTTTGTAGATGTTCTGTGGACCTACCTGAATAGCACCAAAAGGCACGTTTGCACCTACGAACACATGTCCATGTTCGCCTGAACCGATGTAAGGATTGACATAGGCAGTATAGTCTACGTCGTTACCCTCAGTCTGATTACATGCTGCGAAACCCGCAATGAGAGCCACAGCAACAAAAAGTCTTGTGAATAATTTCATATGAAATGGTTTTATGTTAATAGTCCATCGCAAAGTTACACATTATTTATAATATATACAAATATTGACCGCCATTTTTTTAGTTTTTGGCAACGATATAACTTTTGACACAGAGTTGTTTTATTAGATCAAAATATTCTTGCTTATTTTTATAAAGGTGAAAAATGATTTCCTGATAATCTCCACTTCGTGGCTGTATTGTCAATGTGAAATCCCTTGTGAGTAAACTCCCAGATGCTTTCCCATCTGCCAATTCGCTGCCCCTGATGAGTCAGCATAGATTATCAGCAAATTAAAATGGCCGTAGGCAGCAAAATATTAAAAATCTGTTCACACGCCGAAGTTCCCACACTGACATAAGTTTTCCGACATACAGGGCTAACTTCCTGGCACTCCCCCTAATGGGGGGGAGATGGAGGGGGGCTTTGGAGGGGGGCTTTTACGCATTGAGTATGCTTCCAGCCGCGCAGCCTGTGGCTATTGCAGCTACATCAGACATACCGCAGGCTGATG
>JAZQOD010000120.1:0-7341 GCA_045627685.1 Prevotella sp.
AATCCATGGTTCATCTGGATGAGTATCCTCAAGAGCCTTGTCTTTGCCTATCTCATTGCGAGCGTCTCTTCTTTCTGCGGATATACTGTGGAAGGTGGTTCCGTCGAGGTGGGTAAGGCTTCTACATCTGCTGTAGTCAGTTCGAGTGTGCTTATTCTTTTCTCTGATGTATTCCTAACACAGTTGTTATCATGATAGAAGTAAAGAATCTCTGCAAGTCGTTCGAGGAGAAGGAGGTACTGAAAAATATCTGTACTCGTTTCGAGGACGGCAAGACCAACCTGATTATCGGTCAGAGTGGTTCTGGTAAGACTGTGCTGATGAAGAATCTCGTCGGCCTGCTCGACCCAACAAGTGGCCAAGTATTATATGACGGTCGTGATTTCGTGGCAATGTCAAAGAAGGAGAAAGTCCTTATGCGCCGCGAGATGGGCATGATATTCCAGGCGGCGGCTCTTTTCGACTCATTGTCGGTGCTGGAGAATGTGATGTTCCCACTTGATATGTTCTCTAATATGAACTATCGTGAACGTGTGAAACGTGCTCAGGACTGTCTGGCGCGAGTGAATCTGCTTGAAGCGCAGAACAAATATCCTGGTGAGTTGTCGGGCGGTATGCAGAAGCGCGTGGCTATTGCACGAGCTATCGTATTGAACCCAAAGTATCTTTTCTGCGATGAACCGAATTCCGGTCTTGATCCAAAGACGAGCCTTGTCATCGACGGTCTTCTCTCGGATATCACCCACGAGTTTGACATCACAACGATTATAAACACCCACGATATGAACTCGGTAATGGGTATCGGCGAGAATATCGTGTTCATCTACAAGGGCCAGAGCGAATGGACTGGCAACAGTTCGCAGATTATCGACTCATCAAACAAACGCCTGAACGAGTTCATCTTTGCTTCCGACCTTTTCAAGAAGGTGAAAGAAGTGGCTCAGGAAGAAGAATTGGAAAAGGTTATGCGCAATGAGCAGAATGCTTAAATCAAGCCACATAGGTTAATACCATAACAAAGCGAAGCGGCCATCCGACTGCTTCGCTTTATTATTTTTTCTAGTGACAAATACCTATCGCATCATCCAGAGTTCGTCTTTTTCTACCATTGGAAGAAGAATCTGCTCACTTCCACCATCTCCATAGGTCAGGACGAGGAATACATTGGCAGTATGGGCCGCAGTATCAACCTCAGCACCTGCCACCTCAAAAGACTTTATTCCGTTATGTTCTGCCTTCTGCTGAGCAACAAACATCTTGGCATTCTCTATCAACTGCTGACGGTAAACATCGCGTATCGTGTCTTGCTGAAAGCAACCATCAACAAACGCTTCGTACTTTCCATCAAGCAGATAAGAGTAATACTGCTCGGCTGCTTTTGCGGCAATCTCTTCTGGTTTTGCCTTGCCGCAACTTGTCACAAGGAGCAAGGCAATGAACAAAACTGCAAGACTGAGAACCTTCTTCATACCTCTTCGTTATTTATTTCTGGCGAATAAACACATTGATAGGACATCCGGTCATCGACCAATGCTCACGGATCTTATTCTCCAGGAATCGCTTGTACGGTTCCTTCACATACTGTGGCAGATTTGCGTAGAACACGAACGATGGAATCTGGGTGTTTGGAAGTTGTGCGCAGTACTTGATCTTGATGTACTTACCCTTGATTGATGGTGGTGGGAACGCCTCAATAAGTGGGAGCATCACCTCATTCAACTTGGTTGTACCCACTCTTGCCTTACGGTTCAAGTAAACCTGCTTAGCAGTTTCAAGCACCTTGAAGATTCGCTGCTTTGTCATTGCTGACGCAAAGATGATTGGGAAATCAACAAACGGAGCCATTCTGCTACGGATGGCATTCTCGAATGTATCAATAACCTTCTGGTCCTTGTCCTCTACCAAGTCCCACTTGTTTACTACAACAACCAGACTCTTGTTGTTCTTCTGGATCAACTGGAAAATATTCATATCCTGTGCCTCGATGCCTCGTGTGGCGTCAATCATAAGGATACATACATCGGAGTTTTCAATGGCACGGATTGAACGCATCACTGAATAGAATTCCAAGTCTTCGGTCACCTTGTTCTTACGACGGATACCGGCTGTATCAACGAGATAGAAGTCAAAGCCGAACTTATCATATCGTGTATAGATACTGTCACGGGTTGTACCGGCTATATCTGTAACGATGTTACGTTCCTCACCGATGAAGGCATTGATAAGCGAACTCTTTCCTGCATTCGGACGACCGACAACAGCAAAACGAGGGATATCTGCCTCTGCCTCAGGCTCTTTGTCTTCGAGTTTCGACATCACAAGGTCGAGCAGGTCACCTGTACCGCTACCTGTTGCCGAACTGATACAGAACGGTTCGCCGAGACCGAGCTTATAGAACTCCATAGAGTCGTAAATCTGGTCGTTGTTGTCAACCTTGTTGGCAACGAGCACTACCGGCAACTTTGTACGACGCAGAATCATTGCCACATCCTCATCCAAGTCGGTAAGACCTGTTGCTACATCAACAAGGAAGAGCACAAGGTCGGCCTCTTCTGTTGCGATGGTCACCTGCTGACGAATGGCATCCTCGAAAACATCATCTGAATTGACTACCCAACCGCCGGTATCAACAACAGAGAATTCTCTGCCACACCACTCCACCTTACCATACTGGCGGTCACGAGTAGTACCTGCGGTATCACTAACTATCGCATGACGGGTTTTTGTCAGGCGATTAAAAAGTGTAGACTTGCCCACATTAGGACGGCCTACGATTGCTACTAAATTTCCCATTTTTCATTTCCCGCTCCTACGGGTTCTTTCTTTTTTGCTCAGCATCACTGCTGGGTTTATATTACTCTGGGTTAATAAAAACTTATCCTCACCATCTTGCAATAGATACTATTTACTCCCCTCTCCGAGAGGGGCTGGGGGTGAGGCTCCTATATGTCATTATATCCGAACGAGTCGAGTTCTTTCTGGTTTGTGCGCCAGTCTTTATCAACCTTCACAAAGGTATTGAGGAATATCTTCTTTCCGAAGAACTTCTCCAAAGCCTTTCTCGACTCTGTACTTACCTTTTTCAAGGCTATGCCCTGATGACCGATGATAATACCTTTCTGCGAGTCGCGCTCTACATAAATCGTGGCATCAATCTTTATCAAACTTTCGCTCTCCTTGAAACTGTTCACTCTCACCTCTACTGCATAAGGTATCTCCTTGTCATAATACAGCAGAATCTTTTCGCGGATAATCTCTGAAACGAAGAAGCGCGCCGGTTTGTCGGTCAACTGGTCCTTTTCAAAATAAGGAGGAGAATCCGGTAAGAGTTCCTTGATGCGGGCAAGGAGCAGGTCAACGCCGAACTTATTCTTTGCTGACAGCGGCAAGATCTCTGCATTTGGTAGGAGAGCATGCCACTTCTCAACGATATCGCCAAGTTGCTTCTGGTCGCTCTGGTCAATCTTATTAATAAGGAGAAGAACAGGGATTGTCATCTTCTGAACCTTCTCTAAGAACTCCATGTTCTTCTCCGGATTCTCTACTACATCAGTAACATAAAGCAGAACATCTGCATCTGCCAGAGCACTCTCCGAGAATGCCAGCATCGACTCTTGCAACTTGTAGTTTGGCTTCAAAACTCCTGGAGTATCAGAGAACACTATCTGCATGTCATCGGTATTCACGATACCCATGATGCGATGGCGTGTAGTCTGGGCCTTGAATGTCGCAATGGATATTCGCTCACCAACGAGTTGGTTCATCAATGTTGACTTGCCTACATTCGGATTTCCTACAATATTTACAAAACCTGCCTTATGCATAATATTTTAAGTTAAAAGTGAAGATTGTAGAATTTAATTCTTACTTTTCACCTCTCATCTTATACCACTCTTCGCGGCTGATTTCACCTTCCTTATAGAACTGTGCTGGGCTCTTTGCTGCCTCTGTTGCACCGTCATAGCCCCAGATCATGTAACTTGCGCCCCATGTAAATCCGGCACCGAAGGCTGTGAAGATAAGTTTGTCACCCTTCTTCAACTGTGGCTCATACTCCCACAAACAGAGAGGGAGTGTACCACCAGAGGTGTTTGCCATGTGATCGATGTTAATCATCACCTGCGACTCGTCAAGTCCGAGACGACGGGCTACTGCCGATTCGATACGCACATTTGCCTGATGAGGAACGAGCCAACTGATATTATCATTGGTAAGTCCATTACGCTTGGCGATAGTCTCAACAGCATCACTCATCTTTGTCACTGCGTGCTTGAACACTGGGCGACCTTCCTGATATACATAGTGAAGACGCTCCTCTACAGTGCGGTAGGTTGGCATGTTAGCCGAACCGCCAGCCTCCATGTGAAGGTTCTCGAAGCCCTCACCGTCAACACGCATGTAACTGTCCATCAAGCCATAATTCTCTGTTGTTGCCTCCATCAGAACTGCAGCAGCACCATCACCGAAGATAGGGCATGTATTGCGATCCTGATAGTTTGTCATACTTGACATCTGGTCACCACCAACGATGATGATTCTCTTATGGCGGCCACTGCAGATGAGGCCAGCGCCAACTTCCATAGCATAGAGAAAACCAGCACATGCTGCCTCCATATCGAAACCAAAGGCGTTCTTCAAACCGATACGGCCGATGATAAGCGACGCTGTTGATGGGAAGTGATAGTCAGGAGTTGTTGTGGCACAATACAATGCCTCAATTGAATCAGGATCAACCTGAGTCTTCTCAAGCAACTGGCGCACTGCACGCTCCATCAGATATGAAGTGCCCACGCCCTGCTCTGGCTTAAGGATGTGTCGTGTCTTTACTCCAATACGCTCCATGATCCACTCATCGCTGGTCTCTACGATGGTTGACATCTCTTCGTTGTCAAGGATATAGTTTGGAACATATCCACCAACACCTGTGATTACTGCGTTTATCTTTTCCATTGTAATATCCGATTTATTTTAAGGCCACATAGATGCTACATGACCAAAAGTTTACTATTAGACATAAAAATAAGATACTTGAATGGGACCGAACTGAAATCGTGAAAACACACTGATTGGCGAACACTATGAGCATCCGCCATCTAATGCGATTCCTTCAGTTATCCTATTCAAGTATCCTGAAGTCATGAGGGCTGATCTATTAATCAGCGAGCTCCTTAACGATAGCAACCTTACCACGGTAGTAACCACATGTTGGACAAACAGTGTGGTAAACATAGTAAGCGCCACAGTTAGGGCATACAGCCAATGTTGGAGCTACTGCCTTATCATGAGTTCTTCTCTTAAGTGTACGAGTCTTCGACTGTCTTCTTTTAGGATGTGCCATTTTGTTTTATTATTTTTAATCGTTCTTAATTTTTATCCAATAACTCTGAGAGTTTACTCCAACGTGGGTCTATCTCTTTCTCGTCATCCTGACCGTCACTTCGGGTAACGGCGTGCTCTTCGAGCAACTTAATCATAGCGGCATCGCATTTGCCAGGAGCGTGCACATGCTGGATTGGGATGTCGAGGATGATAAACTCATAAATGAACCATGAAACATCGAGTATTCCTTCGTCCTCGCTGACAATCACGACATCATCTTCTTCAGAGTATTCCTCTCCAAACTTGACAATCAGTTGATCATCGGTACAGATATCCTGATCCATATCCTCCAAACAACGATCGCAAGGTATTTGTATTGTGCCCTCTGTATGGAAGTTCAGTTCAAAAAAAGACACTCCCTTTTTTATTGAGAGTTCACAATTAAGACTTCCCTTCTTGACATCAGGTGCATCGATAACCTGGAAAAAGTCATCGTTAAGGGCATAGTTAAACACCGATATTTCATCGGTCAACCCTTTCAAATCTACTTTAAAGGTCTCAACACTACACATTACGAGTTGCAAAGTTACAAATAATTTCCGACTTTTAAGCAATTGGCAAAGTATTTTTTCATAAAATAGGTACAAATACCCGAAAATACCCTGCGAATATCAATTATTTGGGCATTTCGATTCTGAAAACAGTGCCTTTTCCTATCTCAGAACTCTTTACCCATATCTTTCCTTTATGATATTCTTCTACTATTCTCTTTGCCAGCGATAGTCCTAATCCCCAACCGCGCTTCTTCGTTGTGAAACCTGGTTGGAAGACGCTTTGAAGGTTCTTTCTGGCTATGCCCTTGCCGGTGTCTGCCACTTCAATGGCTACTTTCTGTCCATCATCAAACATTGTCACCGTGATGCTGCCACTACCCTCCATGGCGTCAACAGCATTCTTGCAGAGGTTCTCAATAACCCATTCGAACAACGAGGCATTCATCCTCACGATGACTGGTTCCTCTGGCAACTGACATTCCATCTTTACTTTCTTTGATGTTCTATGGTCCATATATTCCACCACATGGGCAATAACATCGTTCATGCTTGAAGGAACTGGTTCCGGGAGACTACCAATCTTAGAGAAACGATCGGCAATGAGTTGTAAGCGTCTCACATCCTTATCCATCTCAGGTATAAGGTCATCGTCGGGATAGTTCTCTTTCAATATCTCTGTCCATGCCATAAGGCTGGATATTGGTGTACCTAACTGATGGGCAGTCTCTTTAGACAAACCTACCCATACCTTGTTCTGTTCTGCCTTCTTTGAGGTCAGCAGTGCGAAGATGGCAATGACAACAAAAATCATCACAACGCCTAACTGCACAAACGGATAGTACGACAAGCGCTTCAACATCAGCGAGTCATCATAACACACATCTATATAATCGGTTGTCGGATGTGTATCATCAATTACAATCCTTATGTTCTTCCCTTCGTTCTTCAGATACCGGCCCATATCTGCAACAAAAGCAAGGCTGTCCTGCATGTTCGATGCACTGATACGCAAATTACGGAATGTCTCAACATTTCCTTCATTGTCGAGTACAATCACTGGAATGAGATTATTTGTATCAAGCACTTTCAACACGAGGTTGAGGTCAGTGTTCTCATCAGCAGTATCGAGTGATCGCATTGCCTCTGCCCATACTTCCATACGGGTGCGCTCCTCGGCCTGTAGGTCTTTCGTCAGGAAATGGGATACAACCAAAGAAGCCACGGCAATTACTATTGCTGTGACCACAAGACCTATCTTGACCTGTCGTATTCTATCTGTAAGGAGCATATTTTGACGAAAACGTAAACGAAAACGAAGACGATAACGAAAAGCCCCGAGATTACTCTCGAGGCTCTCTTTCAAAGAAGGCGGCTTCCTACTCTCCCGCATTGCATTGCAGTACCATCGGCGTAAGTGGGCTTAACTTCTCTGTTCGGAATGGGAAGAGGTGGGACCCCACCACAATAA
>JAZQOD010000121.1:0-3976 GCA_045627685.1 Prevotella sp.
TTCCAGAAGAAGTGGTACTACGATCAACTCCCTGGTGGTGAAATCGCAAAGAATCCAAACATCATCCGTAATGAGGGTTATTAATCAACTGATAATGAATACGAAGAATATGAAGAAATATATTTATAGTTTCCTGGTTGCAGTATCGGTCATGGGACTTACATCTTGTATGGAAGTCGACAACTTTGACGAGCCTGAGGCACAGATCAGCGGTAAGATTATCGACAAGACTACCGGCGAGAACTATCTCACCGATCAAGGCGATGTTCACCTCCGTATCTGGGAGAAGAGTTACAGCCTCAATCCTGCTCCACAGGATCTCAATGTGAAGGGCGATGGCACCTATCACCGCGAGAAACTGTTCGCAGGCACTTACGACATGCTTGCCTACGACGGTTCGTGGTGGCCATGCGACACTATTCGCAATGTCGCTATCGGTAAGAGCAACAACGCTACACAGAACTTCGAGGTTACCCCTTATCTCAAGATCAAGGACTTCGAATGCTCTCTGGGCGAAGAGACTGCTGATGGTATGGTGATTCTCACCATGTCATGCCGTCTGTTTGCACCTATCACAGAGGAGTTGCCACAGGTACGCGAAATCCGTCCGTTCATCAGTATCAACGAGCATTGTGGTGCTTCTAACCACCTTGATTACTACTACAAGGACGAGTATCGCATCAACCTGCGTAAGAGTTGGAGCGCTCTCGGTGACATGACCACCGGCGAGGGCAACACCACTTACGAGATCAAGGTTCCTGTGAAGCGTGGCTATCACTACTGGGTTCGCATGGGTGCTAATGTGAATGATGTTCACATGAAGTATAACTATTCTGAGATCAAGGAAGTGGTTGTTCCATAATCCATTGATTGTAAATAGAATCACTTTATGCAGAAAAAGTATTTATCAACCAAGTTGGTCGGCATGGCTCTCGTGGCTATGCTGGCCGCTTGCGGTGAAAGCAACAATGACATTCCACCAGCAATCGAACCGGAAAAGCCTGGTACCGACGAGCCTGTGACTCCCGACCGCTCCGACTACAACAGTTTGGGCGAGGGTTTCGTGGCTCACAAGGACGGCGATCCTTACAACACCTACATGGGTCTTGTGATGACTGGCTATCAGGGATGGTTCGGAACACCTGGCGATGGTTCTCCAATGACTCAGGTGCCTAACCAGGGCTGGTATCACTATCGCGAGAACGAGATGTTCCGTCCGGGAGTACTGCGCAACAGTATCGACTTCTGGCCTGACATGTCGGAGTATCAGGTGAAATACACTCCTGGCGAGCAGTATCCTGCACAGCCTTCGGGCACATCGACATACAGCGCTTCACCATTCCTGTTCAGCGATGGCTCATACGCCCAACTGTTCAGTTCGTACGACGAGAGTACTGTAATGCTCCATTTCAAGTGGATGCAGCAGTACGGTATCGATGGTGCTTTCATGCAGCGTTTCGTGGGTGAGATTCTCTCTGCCGATCATAAGGATCACTTCGACACCGTGCTCCGCCACGCCATGAAGGCAAGCAACGAGTACAAGCGTGCCATATCGGTGATGTATGATATGAGCGGATGCAGCGAGAGTATGCTGGGCACAATGGTCAGCGATGCACAGAAACTCATCAACGACTATGCTCTCAACGATCGCTCAAAGCAGAAGTACTACCTCTATGAGAACGGCAAACCGATGCTGGCTCTGTGGGGTGTGGGCTTTAACGACAATGCTCATCCGAAACCATCGGTTCTGATGAAGTATGTGGAGCAACTTCAGGCTCAGGGTTGGAGCATCATGCTTGGCTGTCCTGCCTATTGGCGTCAGGGTGGCAACGACTGTGTCACCGGTGCTGAGCATACCGCTCTCATCAACCTCATCAAGAAGTGCGACGCATTCATGCCTTGGTATGTGGGTCGTTTCGGCTACGACAACTTCGGCAACGACGACTGGCAGAACCGCATCAAGCAGGATATCGAGAAGGCTAAGACATTCAGCACAAAAGACCATAAGGTTGTTTATGCTGTACACACCTTCCCTGGTGGTTCCGACCGCAACATGCATCCAAACAACGGCTATCCTGGCGGCGATGGCACCAACACCGGTTTCCGCTTCGGTGGCAAGTTCTTCTGGAAGCAACTCTACTGCGATATCAAGAACGGTGCAGAGGCTATCTATGTGGGTATGTTCGACGAAATGGACGAGGGTACGGCAATCTTCAAGCAGCTGCATGTCAGCGAGGTGCCAAGCAATATCCCTTATCCTTTCAACAGCGTACCGACTTCAGGCGATTACACCTATGCTAATGGCGGTACCGACTATTGGGTGACCTTCACTACAAAGGATACCTACGGTACTTCATCAAGCCAGAAGACTGGTTCGGATGTTCGTTGGTGTGAGAAGGCAAGCGACTTGAACATCAAGTTCCAGGGTATAGACGACAACCTCCCTACCGACCACTATCTGTGGCTCACCGGTCAGGGTGCGAAGATGCTCGTTGGCGACATCAAAATGACTGAGGAACTGCCAAAGAGGTAATCCCCCCCCCCAGAACAATTTTATGTACAACATGAAAAAATATATATTTGCAGGCATGGCATCCTTGGTGATGTCCATGCCTCTTTCAGCACAGATCGTCTATCCACAGACAATGGAGATGCACAATCCGCTGTTCACGGATTTCAAATCGCCTCTTTACAACAATCCTGATCAGTACGGTAACCTCTACACTGCCGACCCATCGGCTCATGTGTGGGCTGACGGCCGTCTGTATGTGTATGCATCTCACGATATGGAACCAGCGCAGGGTTGCGACCGTATGGACCGCTACCATGTGTTCTCTACCGATGATATGCTCCACTGGACCGACCATGGCGAGATTCTCAAAGCCGATGACCTGAAGTCTATGGGCTGGGACTGTGCAGGATTCATGTGGGCTCCTGACTGCGCTTACAACCCTGCTGACGAGACCTACTACTATTATTTCCCACACCCAACCGACCTGGCTCACTGGGGCACTACATGGCGTATTGGAGTGGCTACAAGCAAGAATCCTGCCGAGGGTTTCCAGACTATAGGATGGATTGAGAATGTACCGCCACATATCGATCCATGCGTCTTTGTCGATGACGACGGACAGCCTTACCTCTATGTCGGTGGCGGTGGCAAATGCTTCGGTGGAAAATTGCGTCGCGATGACTGGACAAAACTCGATGGCGAGATGCAGCCAATGACCGGTATGGTTGACTTCCACGAGGGTACATGGATGCACAAGCGTAATGGCATCTACTACCTCTCTCACCCTGACAACCACGGTGGTGATGGCAATAACATGCGCTATGCTATGGGTAACAGTCCTCTCGGACCATGGGTCGATAAGGGCGTCATCCTCTACCCTACCGGTTGCGAGACATCCCATGGTTCTATCGTTGTGTTCAAGGACAAGGCATACCTGTTCTATCACTGTTGTAATGTGTCGGGCAAGGGCGAACTGCGTTCTGTCTGCGTCGATGAGATTACATACAACGAAGATGGTACACTCAATGTGGTACGCAACTGGGGCTCTCCATTCGCCGGCACACTACCGGTACTGGGCACCAATGGCATGACTTTCGAGGGCGAAGACTTCAATGTCGGTCCGCTGAACTACGGATTCTACAAGCATGCTGACTATGCAAAGGGCAACAACACTACCTATCGTAATGACGAATATCAGTTTGTCAACACCGTTGACGGTCGTGTCTGTGCACAACTCACCAAGGGCGAGTGGGCACGCTATTCGTTCAAGGTGAACACCCCAGGACGTTACAGTGTAGTTGTAACAGTGAAATCTGCCAGTGGCACTTCACAGTTCCATCTCAGCATGAATGGCGATCATATCGTTCAGAAATCGTATGTAGGCACTTCATGGAAGCCTGTCGAGGCTGTTGATGTCATCATCCCACGCGGAGAGCATTATCTCGATATGCGCATCGACAACGG
>JAZQOD010000122.1:0-2446 GCA_045627685.1 Prevotella sp.
GCGAGACTTATTATGTTGCAATGAAGGTGAACGACCCATCGCTTGTGGGTAGCAAGGTCACAAAGGTACGCATCCCTGTGGCAAGCACTGATATCACCGACTGCCACCTGTGGTTCACACGCGGTTCTCTCGCCTCGGCTTCTGGTCAGGGCACTAACGATGCCGTGAACGTAGAGTTCACCCCTACCGACACATGGACAGAGGTGGAACTCCCTGAGCCATTCGTCATCACCGAGGGCGACTTCTTCGTAGGTATCACTCTCACATCACCTGCCACAGTCTTTGAACCATTGCTCCTCATGCCTTCCGACCTGTTGGAAACTACCTTCATCAAGACAAGCCGTACATACCGCAAGTGGACCGACCTGGGCAAAGCTCCTGGTGCTTGTCTGCCATTGCAACTCACCGTTCGTGGTAATGTGGTGAAGGAGAACGCAGTGAGCATCATCACTCTCGATAATGTATTCGTGAAGCACGACAATGAGGGCAGCACAAAGGTTATTCTCGCCAACAATGGTAGTAATGTAGTCACCGACATCGACTGGTCATACACCGTCAATGGCATCACCAGCGAGGGCCATGCCGATGTGGCTATCGCTGCCGACTACTACGGCCAGCAGGGTTCATTCACCCTCACCACACCTGCCATCGCTGACAACGGCGAGTACGAGGGAACTCTCACCATCGTCAATGTGAACGGCAAGGCTAACACCAGCAACAGCGTGAGTGCTACTCACATGGTAAAGGTAATGAATGTAGTGCCAAAGAAGCGCGCTCTGATGGAGGAATACACCGGTGCATGGTGTGGTTTCTGTCCTTCGGGATATATCGGTATGAAACTCATGAACGAGCGTCATCCTGGTGAGTTCATCTGTGCATCATATCACAACGCCGATGCAATGCAGATCACAGAGAATTATCCTTCGTATGTCGATGGATTCCCAACAGCATATCTCGACCGTGACCACTTCACAGATGCCTATCTCGGAGACACTCGCAAGGATATGGGTATCGAGGATACATGGGCTGAGCAGTGCAAGGAACTCTCACCTCTGAATGTCGATGTTGTGGCTGATCTTAACAGCACCACTGGCGAAATCACTGCCAATGCCACCTTCGAGGCTTGCCAGGATATGACTGGCACCAACTATGGTGTGGCTTATATCATCACTGCCGACGGACTCACCGGTTCGGGTACTCAGTGGCGTCAGCACAATTATTACAGTTATGCTTATCAAGGTGGTGCTTACAGCGGCATGTACAATGAGGGTATGGATATGTTCAACAATGGAGCAGAATATCAGTTCCTGGTCTATGATGATGTAGCCATCGCCACATCATGTCCTGGTAGCGAGACCATCAGCGGAGTCATCAACAGCGACTTCAACGATGGTGACATCTTCACTCACGAGTACTCTTTCAACACTGCCAATATGAACTCTAACTACGGCAAGAAAGAGAACCTCGTTCAGGACAAGACCCGTTTGAATGCCATTGCCCTTATCTACGACAAGGCTAACAAGCATGTCCTCAACTGCAACAAGTGTGAGGTCACCGTCGATGGTGTGAGTGGTATCGAATTCAACGAATACGAAAACGAATACGAAAACGCTAACGGCAACATCTATAACATTGCCGGTCAGCGTCTTGATCATCTCCTCCGTGGCATCAACATCATCAACGGCAAGAAGATCTTGGTGAAATAAAGAGCCTCTCCCCCTTACACCTTATAATAATAAAGGCTGCCCGATTGGGTAGCCTTTATTATTTGTCCATAAAAAAGTAATTACTCCCCTCCCTAAGGGGGAGGGGTTGGGGAGAGGCTCTCTTACATCTCGTCGTCAGCGTAAGTAGCACGGAGGGTTGGCATTGCATAGTCTAAGATCTCCTCGTCCTTGAAGAAACGCTTCAACTCTGCTGCTGCTGTCTCAGGACCGTCAGAAGCGTGAACGATGTTCTGCTGACCAGAAACACTGAAGTCACCACGGATAGTACCTGGGAGTGCCTTACGACCGTTGGTAGGACCTGCCATCTGGCGTACTACCTCGATAGCATCAACACCCTCGAGGGCGAGAGCGATGACTGGTGTTGCCATCATCGATGCCTTAAGACCTGGGAAGAATGGACGGTCAACGAGGTGTGCATAGTGCTCTGCAAGGATTGCATCGTCGAGCTGCATCATCTTAAGACCTGCTACACGAAGACCTTTCTTTTCGAAACGGGTGATTACCTCACCGATAAGTGAACGCTGAACTGTACAAGGCTTCAGCAATACAAGAGTTTTTTCCATAACTTTGAGTTTTATAAATAATATTTCAATAATTCTTTCTCCGCTGCGCTATGAAAGCGGCAAAGCCGAGCGCAATACTTCAATAATTCTTTCTCTGCTTTGTAGTTGGGGCCTCTTCGAGACATTATAAATTCCTCCACATTATGGGGGAGGTGC
>JAZQOD010000123.1:0-5454 GCA_045627685.1 Prevotella sp.
GAATCTGCCTTGATTGCCTGAGGATTAATGCAAGCATTATCCATCAGTCACTCAATCCATATTCAGTTCTACGAACTAAACTCACCGCGGCGATAAACAGGCTTCGTTTCACTCGCGATAAACAAAGTTACGCACGGAGAAGGGTGATGCGGATGATGGTATACGGATTACTGTTCCCGGAAGGCAAATTCCGAATGGCAGATCCCGGATGGCGGTTTATTTTCTGTTTATCGCCTTGGAGATGTGCAAGGGCTCGTAGAGACCTGATGATGATTTTGTGAAATTACATCGGGATGCTTGCATACCAGTGGAATTTTACAAGATTAGCATCAAACCCAACAGGGTTGCACTTCTACAAGGGGTTTTTATTGTTTTTTTTCAATCAATCACCTTTGTGTCAAATAGTATATTATTGCCTATTATTATCTATAAAATGTGTAACTTTACACCGATAAGGGTACAGGTAATGCTCGTGTGAACAGATTTTTAAATATTTTAATCTACTTCGTATCTTTTCACCTTTATAAGTAAGCACTATTTGTCCTTAATTCTAGTTAAAAAGAATGCTTTTATAGCAACTTAGGTCAAAAAAGACATTAAAAACCACAAACGGAACATCGGTTTTTTCTATTATTCATGGATTATTTTGTAATTTTGCAGCCGGAAAATCGTAAACGATAACTACCGCCTTCGGAAACACTATGCTACGGAGGCTGTTTTCAGGACTAAAAAGTATAACAGAACGGGAGTGCACACATCCCGCAAGATAATGAATTAAGGAAAGAACGTGAAGAAATTCTCATTCATATTGACAATACTCCTGACATTGGCAATGACTGTCAATGCGCAGATGATTTCCATGGAGATCGTTGACGAGATGGGCTACCCTATCCCATTCGCCAATGCGACTTACCGTGGACACCATATCGCCGCCGCCTCGGATATCGAGGGCAAACTCACCATAGCACGACACAACGGATGGAGCCTCACACTGAGTTCCATCGGTTTCAAGGAACAGACGCTCAAAGTGAACGCTCAGACTCCAAGCACAATGAAGATCGTGATGAAGGAGGACTCGAAGACTTTGAACGAGGTTATCGTGACCAACAAGAAGCGTAAGTACTCGCGCAAGGACAACCCTGCCCTGGAACTTATGAAGCGTGTCATCCCGGCTAAGAAACAGACGAAGTTGGAGAACAAAGACTTCTACCAGTACAACAAATACCAGAAGTTGACGCTCGCCCTGAACGACCTCACAAAAGAACAGATCGACTCGGGTGCTATCTTCAAACAGCAGTTTGTGAAGGACCAGGTGGAACTGTGTGACTACAACGACAAACTCATCCTGCCGGTCATCGTCGATGAGACTGTGACACAGCATGTGTATCGCAAGGACCCGAAGAGCGAGAAGTCGATTGTGCTTGGTGAGAACAAGGGTGGACTGAACCAGTTGATTGAGACGGGCGACATCCTGAATGTTATCATGAAGGATGTGTTCACCGATGTGGATATCTACGACGATCAGATACGACTCCTGCAGTATCCTTTCACCTCGCCTATCGGCAAGGATGCCATCAACTTCTACCGCTATTATATAGAGGACACGGTGTATGTGGATAAGGATCTGTGCTATCATCTGCAGTTCATTCCAAACAACCAGCAGGACTTCGGTTTCCGCGGTGAACTGTACATCCTCTCCGACAGCACCCTGCATGTGAAGAAACTGTCGATGACGATTCCAAAGCGTTCGGATGTGAACTTCGTGGAGAACCTGCGCATCGACCAAGAATACACTCAGGAACCTACCGGCGACTGGGTGCTCACTCAGGATGATATGATTGTGGAGTTGAAGGTGGCAAGTTGGATTCAGAAGATGATCTGTATCCGAGCCACGAAGAACTCCGACTATTCGTTTGACCCGATAGCACCGAAACTGTTCAAGGGTAAGGCGGCTGAACGAAAGGAGGCGAACGCACAGATGCGTGACGATGATTTCTGGAGCCAGTACCGTACGGTGGAACTAACAAAGTCGGAGAAACAGATGGGTAACTTCCTCGATCAGTTGCAGAACATCAAGGGATTCGGATTGTTCATGTTTGCCTTCAAGGCTGTGGTGGAGAACTTCGTGGAGACGAGCAAGGGTAACTCGAAGGTGGACATCGGTCCTATCAACACCCTCGTATCGCGCAACTTCATCGACGGCTTCCGTACCCGTGTGTCGGCACAGACAACGGCAAACCTCAACCCACACTGGTTCCTTGCCGGTTACTACGCCTACGGATGGGGCTCAAAGCAGAACTACTACAGTGGTACGCTCACCTACTCTTTCAACAAGAAGGACTACCTGCCACGAGAGTTCCCACGCCGCACGCTGAGCCTGTCGGCTTCGCGCGATGTGTGCCTGCCTTCGGACAAGTGGATACGCACGGATAAAGATAATGTGTTCACTGCATTCAAATGGGCTGACATCGACAAGATGATGTTCTACGAGAAGCAGGAACTGAAATTCGAGCGCGAAGAGGAATGGGGCTTCAAGACCACCCTCAGTGCCAAGCGCGAGTATAACACCGGTTACGGCGAGATGCATTTCACACCTGTGAGCCAGTGGAAGGACCCAGTGGAGAACCCAGATTGGAAGAACCCAGAACTGGGCATCACCACAACAGAGTTCCACGCTGAGATTCGTATCGCTCCGGGTGAGACATTCATCAACACCAAGCAGCGCCGACTGCCTATCAACCTCGATGCACCGGTGTTCACCATCGGTCACACATGGGGCGCGAAGGGTGTTCTCGGCAGTCAGTACAACTACCACGCTTCGGAGTTGGAGGTGTACAAGCGTTTCTGGATGAACTCATGGGGAAAGATCGACTGTTACCTGAAATCGGGCATCCAGTGGAGCAAGGTGCCTTACCCTCTGCTCATCATGCCTCGTGCCAACCTCTGCTACATCATGGAGGACGAGACATTCCGACTGATAAACAACATGGAGTTCCTCAACGACCGTTATGCTTCGCTGGAACTGTCGTGGGACTTCAACGGAAAGATATTCAACAGAATCCCGCTCATCAAGAAACTGAAATGGCGCGAGTACATCGGCATCAACACCATGTGGGGTATGCTCACCGACAAGAACAACCCATATCTCAACCCAACAGACGATATGCTGTTCCGATTCCCTAAGGGCTGTTACATCATGGACAAGAACAAGCCTTACGTGGAGGCAGTGGTGGGTATCCACAACATCTTCAAGATCCTGCATGTGGAATATGTGCGCCGACTGACATACAACGAACTGCCTACATCGCAGAAATGGGGTGTGAGGTTTATGTTCAGAGCGACGTTCTAAAGACCCTCTCCGCCCGCAAAGCGGGCACCTCCCCCATGATGGGGAGGGCTCTTAAATGTCTCTTTAACGGCAGGAGAGAAATTTGTAAATCCATAAATACCCATCCCTCCCCCCTTGGGGGTTGGGGGGCTTAAAATTCCATGGCATTCTATAGCATATATCTATTAATTCTCTGGGCGCTGCTTGTGGCAGTGAAACCTACAAGGAAATTCACGCTGGCAATGACTCCGTGGATTCTCTTCGGGTGCAGTTATGACTGGATGCGCCTCCTTCCTAACTACGAGGTGAACCCTATCGACCTCGAAGGTATATACAACGCAGAGAAAAGCCTGTTCGGTATAACAACCGCTACAGGCACACTCATCCCTGGTGAGTATTTCAACATTCACAACGCAGCATGGGCTGACCTCCTCGCAGGATTCTTCTATCTCTGCTGGGTACCAGTACCACTTGGCTATGCTCTCTACCTCTGGGCAAAGGGCAGAAGCAAGGCGTGCGCTCGATTCTCGATAGCATTCCTTTGGATCAACCTCTTCGGTTTTGCACTATACTATGTGCACCCGGCTGCTCCACCATGGTATGTGCTGAAATACGGCTTCGAGGCTCGTTTCGACACTCCGGGAAGTGTGGCAGGACTGATACGCTTCGACAATATGATGCCGTTCCCAGTGTTCGGCAACATCTATTCGGGCAACTCGAATGTGTTCGCTGCAGTACCATCACTCCACTCAGCGTATGTGCTCGTGGCTGCCATCTATGCAGTAATCAACAAGAGCCACAAGATCACCGCTCTGTGCTTCTTCATCATCACAGCGGGAATATGGTGGACAGCGGTTTATACCTGTCATCATTATGTCATCGATGTGCTGCTCGGAATACTCACAGCATTCGTCGGCGTGGCAATCCTCGAACTGGGATTTCTGAGGGTTCCATTCATAAAAAAAGCCTTCGACAGGTATGTACAGATGATATAATTAAGAAAATCATCACTTTACATAGTAAAAATCAGCAGAACGCGTTGCCGCTTTGCTGATTTTTTTGTATCTTTGCAGTGTTTATAAACACTTTCGAATAATTATGGAATTTGAACTTATTGCCAAGACCTTCATGGGATTGGAACCTATCCTTGCTCAAGAACTTATTGAACTTGGTGCTAACGATGTGCAGATTGGTCGCCGAATGGTGTCTTTTACTGGCGATAAGGCCATGCTTTATCGGGCCAACTTCAGCTTGCGTACAGCATTACGTATCTTAAAACCTTTAAAGCATTTCCAGGCTAAGAATGCCGATGAGGTTTATGAGGCTGTCAAGGCTATTGATTGGAGCAGCATAATGGACGAGAGCCGTTCATTCAGCGTTGATGCAGTGGTGTTCAGTAATGAGTTCCGCCATTCTCAGTATGTTGCTTACCGTGTGAAGGATGCCATTGTTGACTATTTCCGTGAGAAGACCGGCAACAGACCCAATGTAAAGATCAGCAACCCGGATTTATATGTCAATATCCATATTGCTGAAGAGTCATGTACGTTGTCTTTGGATAGTTCGGGCGAGTCTCTCCATCGTCGCGGATACCGTCAGGAAGCTGTTGAGGCTCCATTGAACGAGGTTTTGGCAGCTGGTATGCTGTTGATGACTGGTTGGAATGGTGAGTGCGACTTGATCGACCCGATGTGTGGTTCTGGTACTATTCCTATCGAGGCCGCTTTGATTGCCAGAAACATAGCACCAGGCGTGCTCAGACAGGGTTATGCTTTCGAGAAGTGGAATGACTTTGATAAAGACTTGTTCGAGGAAATTTACAATGACGATAGTCAGGAACGTGATTTCAATCATCATATCTATGGTTATGACATCAAACAGCAGGCCAATGTTATTGCTCAGCGCAATGTTAAGGCAGCCGGTGTAAGCCAGGATATAACATTGGATGTGCGTGATTTTGCAGAATTCACTCAACCTGCAGAGAAAAGCATTATTGTAACCAATCCTCCTTATGGCGAACGTATTTCTGCTGATGATCTCTTGGGATTATATGAGATGATTGGCTCAAAATTCAAACATGAGTTTAGAGGAAATGACGCTTGGGTATTAAGCTATCGTGAAGAGTG
>JAZQOD010000124.1:0-19097 GCA_045627685.1 Prevotella sp.
GAATACAATCTTTTTCATTGTTTTGTTGTTTGATTTATGATTATTTGGGTGCAAATATACTAAAAATATATAATTCATACGCGATGATTGAAGAAAACATAGTAATTTTGCAACGCTTTTGTGTGCGCTCGCTACGTACGCAGGCGGGTGAGGAGGTTAAAAGTTAAAGGTTAAAGGTTAAAAGCTAAAAGTTCTTGGCTGAGCCAAGCGGCAAAGCCGAGCGAAAAGTGAAAAGTGAAAAATTTAATAATAAACATTTTAAGTAAAAAGACATGGATAAAGTAAGTTATGCTTTAGGTATGGGCATCGGTACACAGTTGGTGGACATGGGTGCAAGTGAACTCAACATTGATGATTTTGCCCAGGCAATCAAGGATGTCGTTGCCGGCAAGGCACAGATGGAGGAGGCAGTAGCGCAGGCAACTGTTCAGAAGTTCTTCCAGGAGAAGGCAGAGGCAAAGTCGAAGGCTTTGAAGGCAGAAGGCGAGGCATATCTCGCAGAGAACGCAAAGAAAGAAGGCGTGAAGGTGACAGCCAGCGGTTTGCAGTACAAGGTATTGACAGAGGGCACTGGCAAGAGTCCAAAGGCTACCGACAAGGTAGTGTGCCACTATGAGGGAATGCTCATCGACGGTACAATGTTCGATTCAAGCGTACAGCGTGGTGAGCCAGCAACATTCGGTTTGAATCAGGTTATCGCTGGTTGGACAGAAGGTTTGCAGTTGATGAAGGAAGGTGGCAAGACACGCTTCTTCATTCCTTACAACCTCGGTTACGGTGCACAGGGCGCAGGCGGTTCAATCCCTCCATACGCAGCATTGATCTTCGATGTAGAACTCATTGAGGTGAAATAGAAAGCCCCCCAGCCCCCAAAGGGGGAGGGAGTTAAAAGTTCTTGGCTAGCCAAGCGGCAAAGCCGAGAGAAAGGTTAAAAGTTAAAGGTTAAAAGTTAGGATTTCCTGAATTCAAAAATCAAAAACAAATAATAAAAAAACAAAACAATGAAAAAGATTCTTTTTGTAGCAGTTATTGCTATCGCTGCAGCAACACTTGTTGGTTGTGGCAATTCAACTCCAAAAGCAAGTCTCAAGAACGATGTTGACACATTGAGTTATGCAGTTGGTCTCGCACAGAGCCAGGGCCTCCGCGACTTCCTCGTAGGTCGTATGGGTGTTGACACTGCTTACATCGACCAGTTCATCAAGGGTTTGAACGATGGTGTAAACTCAGGTGACGACAAGAAGAAGGCTGCTTATTTCGCAGGTATCCAGATTGGTCAGCAGATCAGCAACCAGATGCTTCCAGGTATCAACCACGAACTCTATGGTGAGGATTCAACAAAGACTATCTCTTTGAAGAACTTCATGGCAGGTTTCGTTACAGGTGCAACAAACAGCAAGGGTATCATGACTCCAGAGGAGGCACAGATGGTTTCGCAGACAAAGATGGCTGCTGTTAAGGCAAAGGTAGCAGAGGAGACATACGGTCCTAACAAGAAGGCTGGTGAGAAGTGGCTCGCTGAGAACGCAAAGAAGGACGGTGTGAAGACTATCGCAGTAGATATGCCTGACGGTTCAAAGTCGTTCATCCAGTACAAGGTCATCAAGGAAGGTACAGGTGCTATCCCTGCTGACACATCTGCTGTAAAGGTGAACTATGAGGGTAAGACAATCGACGGTACTGTATTCGATTCTTCTTACGCACGCAACGCTCCAGTGACAATGCGCGCTAACCAGGTTATCAAGGGTTGGACAGCAGCATTGACACACATGCCAGTAGGTTCGACATGGGAAGTTTACATTCCACAGGAACTCGCTTACGCAGAGCGTCAGGCAGGCAACATCAAGCCTTTCTCAGCACTTGTATTCAAGATTGACCTCCTCGATATCGAGTAATTCTCTCAAAGGAATAAAAAGGAAACAATGAAGAAAGCATTTTTCATGGCACTCGTCGTATTGGCGAGTGCTACTCTTTCTGCCAATGCAGCAGACAAGAAAAAGAAGAGTGGCAAGAAAGGTGCAGAAGTAGAGACCGTTGTTGAGACTCCAGTACAGCTTGCAAATGAGCAGGACTCAATCAGTTATGCCGCTGGTATGGCATCGTCGCAAGGTCTTATGCAGTATCTCCAGCGTCAGTTCGAACTCGACACAATGTATCTTGCCGACTTCAAGAAAGGTTTCTATGAGGCCATCGAGCGCGGCACAGATCCAAAGTATGTAGCATACAACGCCGGTGTCCAGATTTCAGCACAGGTGCAGAAGCAGATTCTCCCACAGCAGGAGCAGGCATTCGAGGGAACCCCTGACGCTATCAAGGCCGATCTGTTCTACAAGGGATTCATGGATGGAGCACTGAGCGACACCACTTATATGGAAGTAGGCAATGCCGTTACCTATGTAAAGAGTGCACAGGAAGCCATCAAGAAGGCTCAGGCAGAGGTTTACATCAAGGAGAACACCGCTTGGCTCGAAGAGAATGCAAAGAAGCCAGGTGTTGTGACACTCCCTTCAGGACTCCAGTACAAGGTTATCACCGAAGGTAACGGTATTGTAGCCGAGGCAGCCGACAATGTCACTGTGAAATATGAAGGTAAGATGATCGACGGTACTGTTTTCGACTCATCATACAAGCGTAATCCTGACACCACATCCTTCAAGCCTACACAGGTTATCAAGGGTTGGACCGAGGCACTCTGCATGATGCCAGAAGGTTCGAAGTGGGAGCTCTATATTCCACAGGAACTCGCTTACGGTGAGCGCCAGGCAGGAAAGATCAAGCCATATTCTACACTCATCTTCACTGTTGAGGTAGTAAAGGTTGAGAAGAGCGATGCCCCAGTGGACGCTGTTCCAGCACCATCAACCCCAGCAAAGAAGGCTCCAGTAAAGAAAGTCACCAAGAAATAATTAGGGTATTTATGTATTTCAGACATAAATAATTTATGAATAAATTCGTGGGTAATTCGTGGGCATTCGTGTTAAAGATAAAATATTGCCTGCGGCGCTACATGAATTTCCATGAATTTTCCATGAATTTTCTCATGAATTTCTTTGTGTCTTAAAGTATATAACTGCTTTTCATTTTGATAATGAAGAAACTATTTATAGAAACATACGGTTGTCAGATGAATGTGGCCGACTCGGAAGTCGTTGCCTCAGTCATGAAGATGGCCGACTACGACATCTGCGAGAATGAAGACGACGCAGATGCGATATTCCTTAATACATGCTCTATCCGCGAGAATGCGGAGACAAAGATTTACAATCGTCTGGAGACACTCCATGCCATCCGCAAGCGTGATGGACGCAAGGTGATCCTTGGCGTTCTCGGTTGTATGGCCGAGCGAGTGAAAGACGATCTTCTTGAGAATCATCATGCCGACCTCGTGGCTGGTCCTGACGCCTACCTCTCACTCCCTGACTTGGTGGCACAGGCAGAAGCCGGACATAAGGCAATCAATATAGAACTCTCTACAACAGAGACTTATCGCGATATCCTGCCACAGCGCCTACATTCAGGTAAGGTAGGGGGATTCGTGAGCATCATGCGTGGCTGCAACAATTTCTGCCATTATTGTATAGTACCTTATACCCGTGGTCGTGAGCGAAGCCGCGATGTGGAGAGCATCCTCAAAGAGGTGAAAGACCTTGAGGCACGCGGTTTCAAGGAAGTGACACTCCTTGGTCAGAATGTGAACAGTTACGGACTGTCGCCTTCCGGCAAGCGAGTAGAAGGCGGAACCTCGTTCGCCGAACTGTTGCGAAAGGTAGCCCGTGCCGTTCCGGGAATGCGTGTACGTTTCACCACTTCCAACCCAGAGGATATGACAGAAGACATTCTCTATGCCATTGCCGAGGAACCAAACCTCTGCAAGCATATCCATTTCCCAGCGCAGAGCGGTAGCAACAAGATCCTGAAACTGATGAACCGCAAATACACTCGTGAGCAATATCTCAAAACCATCGATGATATCCGTCGTATCATTCCGGGTTGCGGTCTCACCACCGACATCTTTGTGGGTTACCACGACGAAACCCTCGAAGACCATGCAGAGACACTCTCATTGGTACGCGAGGTGGTGTTCGATTCAGCCTTTATGTTCAAGTACAGCGAGCGTCCGGGCACCTATGCCGCAAAGCATCTCCCGGATAATGTTTCCGAGGAAGAGAAGATTCGCCGCTTGAATGAACTCATACAGTTGCAGACCGAGATGAGTGCCGTTTCCTACAAAAACGACGAGGGAAAAGAGTTTGAGGTGCTTGTGGAAGGTTACAGCAAGCGCAGCCGCGAACAGTTGTTCGGCCGTACAGAGCAGAACAAGGTTGTTGTGTTTGATAAAGGCAATCACCATATCGGCGACTTCGTGAAGGTGAGAATCACTGGTTCGTCGAGTGCAACACTCTTCGGCGAAGAAGTTAAATAATTCGAAACTTCGAAAACTCGAGATATCGATTGTTCGAAAAAAACTCCACGGGGGATATGAAAGAATTCCTGAAAGTTCTCAAGAGGTTTGTACCTCCTTACAAGAAATATCTTGTTCTGTCGGTAGTATTCAACATACTGTCGGCAGTGCTGAATATTTTCTCATTTGCAGCAATCATTCCAATCCTGCAGATCATCTTCCGCACTGATGATGCCAAGATGGCTGTGGGGTATATGGCGTTCGGCGATGCCGGTGCTGACGAGGTGCTGATGAACAATCTCAACTATTTCGTTCAGCAGTTGATAGCGATGTGGGGAGAATCGACAACCCTGTTGGTTATCGGTCTGTTCCTCGCTTTGATGACAGCATTGAAGACAGGAGCGTACTTCCTCTCATCAGCCACCATCATTCCAATCCGTACAGGCGTAGTGCGCGACATCCGCAACCAACTGTACAAGAAAATCAACTCGCTCTCGTTGGGATTCTTCTCGGAAGAGCGCAAGGGAGATATCATTGCACGAATGTCGGGCGATGTGCAGGAAGTGGAGTGGAGCATCATGTCATCGCTCGATATGCTCTTCAAGAACCCAGTGCTCATTGTGGCATATTTCGGTTGCTTGCTTTTCATCTCGTGGGAACTCACACTGTTCACCATCGTGTTCGTGCCAGTATTTGGTTGGTTCATGGGATTCATTGGCCGAAAGTTGAAGGCACAATCGACAACGGCACAGGCATTATGGAGCGACACAATGAGTCAGGTGGAAGAGACTCTCGGAGGATTGCGAATCATCAAGGCGTTCTGTGCAGAAAATAAGATGAACGAGCGTTTCGGAAATATCAACTCCACCTACCGTCGCCATATCACAAGGGTGAATATCCGTCAGCAGTTGGCACATCCTATGTCCGAATTCCTTGGAACAGTGATGATTGTCATCGTATTGTGGTTCGGTGGAATGCTCGTACTCAACGGCACAACACTCTCCGGTCCGGTGTTCATATATTATATGGTGATGCTCTATTCCATCATCAACCCTTTGAAGGAATTCTCGAGAGCAGGATATAATATTCCAAAGGGACTGGCTTCGATGGAACGAATAGACAAGATACTCACTGCCGAAGAGGCTATAAAGGAACCATCGCAGCCAAAGCATATCGATAGTTTTGAGCATCAGATAGAGTTCCGCAATGTATCGTTCAGATACGGTGAGCAGTGGGTGCTCCGGAATATCAACCTCATCATTCCTAAGGGCAAGACCATAGCCCTTGTGGGCCAGTCGGGCTCGGGCAAGTCAACACTCGTAGATCTTATTCCTCGTTATTATGATGTGCAGGAAGGCGAGGTGCTCATTGATGGCATTAATGTGAAAGACCTCGGCATTCATGATTTGCGACAGTTGATAGGTAATGTGAACCAGGAGGCGATACTCTTCAACGACTCGTTCTTCAACAATATCACCTTCGGCGTAGATTCGGCAACCCAGGAAGAAGTGGAGCAGGCGGCACGCATAGCCAATGCCCACGAGTTTATCGTTGCAACAGAGAAAGGCTACGACACATTTGTAGGCGATCGTGGTGGACGACTCTCCGGAGGTCAGCGCCAGCGAGTGTCGATAGCAAGAGCAATCTTGAAGAACCCACCTATCCTCATCCTCGATGAAGCGACATCGGCACTCGACACAGAAAGTGAGCGACTGGTTCAGGACGCTTTGGAGCGGTTGATGAAGACACGCACCACTGTCGCCATCGCCCACAGACTCTCAACCATCAAGAATGCCGATGAGATATATGTCCTGCACGAAGGAAGCATTGTGGAGCAAGGCTCGCACGAGGAACTCCTCGCAAAGGATGGATATTACAAGAAACTACATGAAATGCAGAAATAGTTGTCCGGCGACACAAGGAATTATCCTATTTTTGCAGCAGTAATCAATAATTGGAATAAATGGCAAAGTCAGATTCATCAATCCGCGAACGACAAGATACCCATATCAACGAACCACGCCGCTTCAAGGTTATCATCTATAATGATGACTTCACCACAATGGATTTTGTGGTCAGGGTGCTGCGTGAGGTCTTTTTCAAACCCACCGGTGAAGCAGAACAGTTGATGCTGGATGTCCACCAGAAAGGACAAGCCATTGTGGGTATCTATACCTACGACATAGCAAAGAGCAAGGTGCGCAAAGCCACCGATATGGCACGTGCCGAGAATTTTCCTTTGCGATTGACTTTCCAACCAGAATAAATACCCAATTACACACATTATATGAATTTTACAGATAAAGCAAGAAGAATTCTGAATACAGCGGCACATAAGGCTATGGAGTTCCGACATGAGTTTGTCACTCCCGAGCATGTGCTTATCGGTCTTATCAATGATGAAACCTTCGTCCGTTCGTTGTACTACTGCGAAATCGACTATGCAGCCTTTATAAAAGGCATCGATGAATATATGCAGCAGTTGGAGAAAGTGCCGGGCGACAAAGAATACGATTTGATCATTTCGAGCCAGTCGGACGATATGATGACCTATGCTGAAGCCCAAGCAATGGGAGCCGGGCAGGAAGAGGTCGATGTGCCACATATCGTGGACGCGATGCTCCATCTGCGCGATTCGCATGCCCATTATCTGTTTGTCAGCAACACCGCCCAGACCGAGGCAGAGATTGTCACCAATGTGCTCACTGCCTACGAGGAGGATGCAGAAATATCGGACCCTGTCGATGATATGGACGATGATTTCGATGAGATAAACCCACTCGAAGGCAAACCACAGCGCGCCCCTTGGCGTGATCTTGTGGTATGTATCAATGAACAGTTGAAAGACCACAATCCATTGGTAGGTCGCGAGATGGAACTGGAACGAACGATACAGGTGTTATGCCGTAAAGACAAGAACAACCCGTTGCATATCGGTGAACCAGGTGTGGGAAAGACAGCCTTGGTGTATGGCTTGGCAGCAAAGATTGAAGCAGGAGATGTACCTGAAAGACTCAAAGGCTATAAGATATATGCCATTGATTTAGGTACACTGCTGGCAGGAACACAGTTCCGCGGTGATTTCGAGAAGCGAATAAAGAGCATTATGGATGGTGTGCGCAGTGAAGGAAAAGCCATCATCTATATCGACGAGGTGCATAACCTCGTTGGCGCGGGTAAAGGTTCCGACGGTTCTATGGATGCCTCGAATATGCTCAAGCCATACCTTGAAAGCGGTGATATCCGCTTTATCGGTTCTACCACCTATCAGGAATACAACCGCTATTTCGCAAAGAGCAAGGGTATTGTGCGCCGTTTCCAGCAGATTGACATCGCAGAACCAACCCAGAGCGAGACCGTTGAGATACTCCGTGGACTGAAAGAGAAATATGAAGGATTCCATAATGTGGTGATTCCTGATGATACACTGGAGTATGCCGTTGAGATGGCAGCCCGCCATATCTCCGACCGATTCCTTCCCGACAAAGCCATCGACCTCATTGACGAAGCGTGTGCTTTCCGCCAGATTCACCCATTGCTGACAAAGAACGGCCGTCGCAGAGCACAGCAGTATCAGGTCATCGACCATGCATTGGTGAATGATATCCTTGCGAAGGTGTGCAAGATAGATGCAAAGGCATTGAAGGAAGACGATAACACCTCGCTGGCAACTCTTGCTGATAACCTACAATCCGTTATCTACGGACAGGATGAGGCTATCACACAGGTGGTTGAGTCAGTACAGATGTCGAAAGCCGGACTGTTGGAGGACAACAAGCCGATAGCATCACTGCTCTTCGTTGGTCCTACGGGAGTGGGCAAGACCGAGGTGGCTCGAGTGCTCGCCCAGGAATTGGGCATCGAACTGGTGCGTTTCGATATGTCGGAATACACCGAGAAGCACGCCGTCGCCAAACTCATAGGTAGTCCTGCGGGATATGTGGGTTATGAGGATGGAGGACTGCTTATCGATGCTATACGCAAGACTCCGAACTGTGTGCTCCTTCTTGATGAGATAGAAAAAGCCCACGCGGACATTTATAATATATTGTTGCAGGTGATGGACTATGCGCGCCTTACCGACAACAAAGGCCAGAAAGCCGATTTTCGCAATGTCATCATTATCATGACCTCGAATGCCGGTGCCCAGTATGCCTCACAGGCCAGTGTGGGTTTTGCCGGAAATGTGACCCGCGGTGAGGCAATGATGGCGCAGGTGAAGAAAACCTTCAAGCCAGAGTTCATAAACCGCCTCTCGGGCACAGTGGTGTTCCACGATATGGACAAGAATATGGCCGATCTTATCCTCTCGAAGAAACTCCGTCAGTTGGATGAGAAACTCGCAGCGAAGAACATCCGCCTTGTCCTCACTTCCGAGGCACGCCAGTTCCTTTTCCAGAAAGGATTCACCCCACAGTATGGTGCTCGCGAGATGGACCGTGTCATCCAGCACTATCTCAACCCGTTGCTTATGCGCGAGATACTCTTCGGCAAACAGCAAAAGAAAGACGGAGTGAGAGAGATAACCGTAGGTATGAACAATGATAAACCAGCAATAGTATGATATACCGGCTCAATCCCAACAGAATAGATTTCCCGGATCCACGCGATGGTGAGGAAGACGGACTTTTTGCTGTCGGAGGCGATTTGAGTATCGACCGTCTGCTGCTGGCCTATCAGAATGGCATCTTCCCATGGTATGCGTTCCGCAAGGAAGACAACAATTTCCGTGATGAGAACGATGAACCGTGGATACAGTGGTGGTGTCCTATGCAGCGTTTTGTGATTTTCCCTAATGAGATACATATCAGTCACTCAATGCGCACCTTGTTGCGTAAAGGGAAATACACATTCTCGTTCAACCAAGCCTTCGACAAAGTGCTCGGCTACTGTGGTGGTTTGCGTATCGAGGAACGAGGAGCGTGGCTCGGTCCGCATATCGTTGAGGCTTACACAAAACTCCATGAGGAAGGATTCTGCACGAGTGTGGAAGTGTGGGATGAGACAAAGCCAGAGGAGTTGGAAGAACCAGACAAGTGGTATTTCAATGCCGATGGTCGCCGACTCGTTGGTGGACTCTATGGCGAGAATATTGGCAAGACATTCATCGGCGAGAGTATGTTCTCATTGGTGCCAAGCGGTTCGAAACTGGCACTGATATTCCTCGCTTCCTGGATGGCAAACAACGGTATGACAATGATAGACTGTCAACTGCGTACCGATCACCTTGAATCAATGGGTGGGCGTTACATCTCGTACGACGAGTATATGGAAATAATAAACGACTATTAGAATGAATCTTTATATATGAAAAGATCTGATTTTGAAATCATGGCACCAGTAGGCTCGCGTGAGTCGCTGGCTGCTGCTATCCAGGCCGGTGCAAACTCGGTGTATTTCGGTATCGGACAGTTGAATATGCGTTCGCATTCTGCCAACCGATTCAGCATTGACGACTTGCGCGAGATTGCACAGACCTGCAATGAGCATGGCATCAAGACCTACCTCACAGTGAACACCATCATCTATGGTGAGGACATCGAGACAATGCATCAGATTGTTGATGCAGCAAAGGAGGCGAACATCACTGCCGTCATTGCTGCCGATGTGGCTGTGATGACTTATTGCAATCGTGTGGGCGTTGAAGTGCACCTGTCCACACAGTTGAATATATCGAATATCGAGGCACTGCGCTTCTATGCACAGTTTGCCGATGTGGTGGTGCTTGCCCGCGAATTGAATATGGATCAGGTGGCTGAGATATACCGCCATATTGAAGAGGAGCATATCTGTGGTCCGAAGGGCGAACAAATCCGTATTGAGATGTTCTGCCACGGAGCATTGTGTATGGCCATTTCCGGCAAATGCTATATGAGTCTCAATAATACCGGTCGTTCAGCCAACCGTGGAGAGTGCATGCAACTTTGCCGCCGTTCTTATACACTGACAGATACCGATACAGGATGTCAGTTGGAGGTTGACAACAAATATATCATGTCGCCAAAGGACTTGAAGACAATCCGTTTCATCGACAGAATGATGAAGTCGGGCGTGCGTGTATTGAAGATAGAAGGTCGTGCCCGTGGCGCAGAGTATGTTCACACTGTGGTGTCGTGCTACGATGAGGCTATCAACGCTGTTCTTCATGATATCGACAACCCAAAGGCTGAGAAGGCATTTACCGAAGAGCAGAAAGACGCTTGGGACGAGCGCTTGGCACGCGTCTTTAACCGTGGTTTCTGGGATGGCTATTATCAGGGCCAAATGCTTGGCGAATGGAACAAGCATTATGGTTCGGTGGCAACCGAGAAGAAGGTGTACTGTGCCAAGGGCATCAAGTATTTCTCGAAACTCGGTGTTGCGGAGTTCCAGATAGAGGCTTGCGAACTGAACAAAGGCGACAAACTCCTTATCACTGGTCCTACGACGGGTGTTATGTATCTCAATGCCGACGAGATACGCTACAATCTCAAAGAGGTGGAGACAGCAAAGAAAGGCTGGCGAATATCAATGCCTGTGCCTGATAAAGTGCGTCCTTCTGATAAACTATTCATTTTAAAAAAGACAGAATATGACAATTAATGAAATACAAGACGAGATTATTGAGGAGTTCAATGATTTCGACGACTGGATGGACAAATACCAGTTGCTCATCGACTTGGGTTCTGACCTTGAACCACTTGATGAGAAATATAAGACAGAAGACAATCTTATTGATGGTTGCCAGAGTCGTGTGTGGGTGCAGTGCGACCTTGCTGATGGCAATATGGAATTGCAAGCCGATAGTGATGCTCTTATCGTGAAGGGCATCGTGGCATTGCTGTTACGCGTACTTTCAGGTCATACTCCACAGGAAGTGCTCGATGCCGACCTATACTTTGTGGAGCAGATTGGTTTGAAGGAGCATCTCTCACCAACCCGCTCTAACGGTCTTGTGGCAATGATCAAGCAGATTCGCCTCTACGCATACGCGTATAATAATAAATAAGGTGTAAATGAACAGTGAAAAGTGAAAAATCCTGATTTGCGTTCTTTCGAACGCCCCTCTTTCAAGAGTAACACCAATTTTTCACTTTTCACTTTTCACTTTCAAGTTAAGCTTGCGAAACTTGTCTTATCTTATAACGATTTCATCAGCAAAGACAAATCCAGGATTTGCCAGTGTCACACTCACTCTGATGTATTGCGCTTTTTCCTTCACTTTCTTTTGGAAGGCCTTGATGATTACTCCGTGCTTGGTGTCAGGCACATCGTTGCTGATGGTGGTGACAGGACCGAAGGTCTTTCCGTCGTTGGAGAATGCTATCTCCACCTTGCCCGGCATGAACACACCTGGGTCGATGTCCTGCATGAATCGCATTGAGAACTCACGGATATCGGTTGTCTTGCCGAGGTCAACAATGACCTCGAAGTCATTGGTCAAGCCTTGCCACAGACCGTCACCATAGGTGTTGCCACCCTGTTTGCCATCGGTGAAGGTAGCCACCTCGCCAGCCTTGTAACTCTCATACCATCGACCTTTCACATATTCCACCTTAGCACCCACGGCTTTGTGATATTCCAAGTGGCGCACAAACATCGGTTCGGTTGGTTTGCCGTTGTCCATGATTGCGGCTACTATGTCGGTTGGTTTGCTGATAGCCACAGGAGTACCGTCGAAACGAGGCGACTTCATCGTTGGAGTCTTGCCATCGAGCGAATAGCGAATGTCTGGATCGGCGAAATCGCTGTCGAAGGTCACGAGCATCTGCTTATTGTCCAGATCGGTGGTCTGCATTGCAGAAAGCAGACTGTTGGTCTTGCCGTAGAGGATGTCGTGAGCCTCGAGCCATTGCTTCTCCACCTCCAGTCTCTTCTTGAAAGAGAGCCAGTCGGCTTTCTCAGAAGGAGTCCAGAGACGCTCAGCCAATGCAATCATTCGTGGGAAGATACAATAGTCGGCACGGCGGTAGTTGCTCTGGCTTTCGCCCCACAGGCTCACCTGTCCACCTCTTACAAGATGTCTGTATTCTGGAGAAACCTTATCCCATCCGTCAAAGTGGTAAACATCATAGAGAGGTGATTCCGGATGAGCAATATACATCGGATTGCCCGGAGTGAAGATGACATGATGACCAGCCTCGACCGTCTTCTGGGCAACACCTGCTACCCAGTAGCGCCAGTACATGATATCCGTCTCCTTGTCCAAACCACCCTCGAGAGCATCGTCCCAGCATATCATCTCTCTGCCTTTCGATTTCAGGTATTTCTGAATACGCTTCACGAAGTAACTCTGCAATTCGTTGTAGTCCTTCAATCCTTCCTTTTCCATCAACGCCTTGCACGCATCGTCTTTCTTCCAGGTGTCTTTCTCCACCTCGTCGGCACCGATATGGATATACTTGCTTGGGAAGATGTCGATAATCTCGTCAAGTACATTCTGCAGGAATTCGTACACCTCTTCCTTTGCAGGACTCAATGGAACGCTGAACACTGTTCCCCACTGTGCCTCGCCGGTGGTGGTGAACTGTGGGTATATGGCAGAAATAGCCTGAGTGTGTCCCGGCATATCCACTTCAGGAATAATTTCCACATGGCGTTCCTCGGCATATTTCACAAGGTCGCGCAACTCCTCCTGGGTGTAGTAGCCACCATAGAGAGTCTTGTTGCCATTATGGATGATGAAACGAGGGTCGAGTTCGAATTCAGGCTGGTCGGCATAGTCTTTCATGCAGATGCTGTCCTGCTGGTTGAACTCGCGCCATGCTCCCTGCTGGGTGAGCAGTGGGTAGCGCTTGATCTCCACTCGCCAACCCTGGTCGTCGGTGAGATGAAGATGCAGTCGATTCATCTTGTAGCGTGCCAGCATATCGACCTGGCGTTTCAGATATTCTATGGTATAGAAATGGCGTGAGCAGTCGAGCATCAGTCCGCGCCACTCATACTGTGGATAGTCGGTGATGGTCATCTGTGGCACATCATCGCCATACTGTTCCTTCAACTGTGCCAGTGTCTCGCGGGCATATTGAGCACCGGCAGTGCTCTGTGCTTCCACGATGGCACCTTTTTCGTTAATCACGAGAGTGTATCCATCGGCATGAGGATACGACTGGTCAATACGAATGGAAGTGTTCTGCACATTTGCAGTCCCATTGCCCAGTTCAACGCTCACTGGTGCAGGGATAAGATGCAATTGTGCCTGACCCCACGACGACAATGCTGCCATCGCAAAAGCCAGACACAAGATAGATTTTCTCATAAGCAGTTTTTTATTTCAAGTTTTGCAAGTTTCAGACTTGCTCAGTTTGAAGTGAAAAGTGAATAATGAGGATTTTCACTCTTCACTTTTCACCTTTCACTTAATTATTTGCCGAGTTTCTTTGCAAGGACGCGCATCCAGTAACCACCGATTACTGAGCGAGCCTTGAAACCAACCATATCACCGGTCTTGGTGTCAGACCAGTCAGAGATTGGAACGCGCGACTGTGTTTCGTTGATATACTTGTAGAGAGGATCAACAAACTTCAGGAAGTCCTTGTCGCTGTCAGCCATTGCTGCTGTCCACATGATCCAGTCAGACTTGGTGTAGTCCTTACGGCAGTCGAGTGGCAAACCATAGACATTCTGCTTCTTCAAGTAGTACTTAATCTCAGTCTGCATAGCATTGTTAGGGATGATGTTTGTGCCCCAGAGCTTGTCCCAAACCATGTTGTACTTCTGACTCCATGTGTCCTGACCAGCACCGTAAGCCAACTCGTAGTGATCCTTCACTTTTGTTTCCTTCTCCCAAGCAGCAGCCATCTCCTTTGCCTTTGCATTGTACTTTGCATAGACATCGTTCAAGCCCTTCATCTTTGCGAGTTCAGCATAACCGGCAACACCCATGATAGCCTTGATAGCAAGGTTACAGTTGCCTGCCCAGTGACCAGCGAAGTCGTCGGTACAGAGCTGGTTAGCAGGATGGAGACCGTTCTCTACGAGGTAGTCAGCCCATGTGGTGATGATATCCCAGTACTTCTCAACATACTTGGTGTCACCCTCGAGTTTGCATATCTGTGCAGCAAGGGTAATCATGTTACCAGCCTCTTCGAGAGGCATGTCGCCACCGTAAACCTGCTTGTTAGCCTTTGGATACTGACCGAGGTCGTGAGCAGCGAAAGGCTTTGTCCAGCGACCGCTGTAAGAGTATTCGAAGATAGATGTCATCATACCCTTCTGGAGCACTGGGTCGTAGCAGAGATAGAGAGGAGCCTCAGGGTAGGTAAGGTCAACAGTGTTCACACAACCGTTAGAGTTGTTCTCCTTTGAGAAGTAGAGGATGTTGCCCTCGTCATCGCGGAACAGTTTGTGAGCAGCGTTCACATGACGGTAAGAAGCCGAAAGAATCTCGGCATACTTCACACCACCAGCATCGAAACCATCGTCGTAGATAGTCTTGTCCTGCTTGCGGCAACGGTCCATGATTGATGTATAGTTGTCAGCGAGGCGGTTGAACATATCGAAGATGCTCACATTGCCCTCGTGAGCCCAGAAGCCCTTGTAACGCTTGTAGAAATACTCGATGTCGTAGATCTCGTCATAGCCGAGCATCATGTAACTTGCAGCCTGAGAGGTTGTGCCGAAGTCGTGGATATAAGCCATTGTAGGGATGTCAGCCGACTTGTATGCGAACACCTTCTGCTCACCGGTAACTGCCTTACCCTCGTTCACGAAACCGCTTTTTACCACCTCGTCACTGCCGAGAGCCAGTTCACCGTTCTTGCCCGAGAGGTAGAAGTAACCCCAGTCGATGCAGATACCATCGCCGGTCTTTGCAAGGATAGGCTGCTCGATAGTACCAGTCTTCAGGTATTCTGTGCCCTGAGCCTTCACACGCTCTGTCACTGTTGGCTGAGCAGGCTTGTTGACAGCCTGGAGAGCAGAAGCCGATACATAGAACTGTACAGAATGAGCCTTGCCGTCCTTTGAGCGCACCTGATAAGAGATGTAGTTGATTGGTGTAGACATGAGGTCATAGTCCTTCATGATCATCGGAGCAGTGAACACTACGTCAAGGTCAACAGGACCAGCCTCGAATGTATAATATGTGTTTGTGGCGAGCACATCGACACTCTTCTGGCGAGCAGTCTTGATATCGTTGCTGTTCTTTGCCACATTCTTGAAGATACCGAAGTCAACCAATGCACCGCCGGTCTTGTTGAAGCAATGTACAGCAATGACATTCTTGCCAGGCTTGAGGAGTTTAGCCTTGTCGCCGTCGAGACGTACCTGAACACCGTCCATGTATGTCATCTGGCCTTTTGCCACCTGTGTGCCATTGATATAAATCTCGCAGGCATCATCATGAGAGAACATGAGATAGAGGTCGCCTGTCAACTGCTCGGCTGTAATCTCCACATTGCGACGAACCCAGATGTCGGAGTTCTCCTCACTCCAAGCGGTGTGGATGTTGATGTAGTTGTCAGAACCGAAAGCGCCAGTACCATGGTTCCATGAAGAGTCGTCGAACTCAGGTTTCTGCCATCCGTCGGCAGGCTTCTGGCGAGTGTACTGAGCCTCCCAAGCCTTCTCCTCGGCCATAGGAACAATCGACTCCATAGAGATGTGCTGCGAAGCACCCATCCAACGATACACAGTTCCGTCAACACGAACAAGACCCTCGAGAGGTTTCTCATCGTTTGTCCAGTGGCGAGTGTTGCCTTCGGTCAGTACATCATAAGGACTCCATATTGAGAAATATGGGTCGCTGAGCACCAATGGAACACTTGGCAAGCGCAGGCTTGTCGATTTGTAAGGCTGGAAAGTTTCTGCTGTCTGTGCCGAAGCCATCAGTGACGATGCCAGGCAAACAGCCATAAAAAGTAATTTCTTCATTTTTTTGTGTATAGGTTTTGGTTAATATTCCGTTTTTGGACAAAGCATAATCTTCTATCTTTTGCAAAGATAGTACAAACTGAGGAGAAATCCAAATATATTCGGCAATTTCCTCAAAAACACCGCAAATTCGTTGAAAAGATATTGTGACTAATTCAGCACATTGATTGCGCATTGCGCATTCAAAAAATATAAAAGTTGGTGGAATGACTGAATGAAAGCGGTGGAATGAGAAGCAATTTGCGCGCAAATCGGTCGTCAAAGTGCCCAAATAAGGGTGTGCGGACGGCGGGCGCACAACTGTTCAACGGTGGGCACACAGTTGTTTCTCAATGGGCACACAGTTGTTTTGTGCCGCGTGTACAACAGGATTCTATTTAGTTGTGTTGCTTTTTTAAGGAATTGTTTGGCGTTTACATGAAAAAGACATAATTTAGCATTGAAATCTTTATGTTGATATTAATGCTTTTCCAGATAACATATGATAGGGGAGAGGATAGAGAAGAAAAAAAGTGAAGTATTTCGGTAGCGAAACCGGACTTTTTGTGTTATTATAATAGTAACGGTTCAAAAATTGAGAATGGAAATACAAGAGTTTATACATAGTGCTGAGAGGCTGCGAGGCGATTTGCTTCGACAGGCAGGACGCTTGCTGGGCAGCGAGGAGGATGCCGAGGATGCTGTTCAGGAAACTCTTGTAAAACTATGGATGCTGAAAGACAGAATAGACGCATCGAAGATGAGGAACATGGCAACGGTTGTGTGCAGGAATGTGTCGCTGAATATGTTGCGAGATGCAAAGCTGTCAGTTCCGATAGAAACGGCAGAGGTGATCACCATGCAAGGAAATCCGCAGATGCTGTTGGAGGAACGAGAAAGTAGGGAGAAGTTGAAACATAGCATAGAGGCACTTACCGACAAACAGCGCGCCATGCTGAGAATGAGAAATGTAGAAAATATGTCGTATGCCGACATAGCAAAGATAATAGGAACATCGGAGTCATCCGTTCGCGGAATGATAAGCAAGGCCCGACTTGTACTCATAAAACAAATGAAAGGAGCAAAAGAATGAAACAGACAAAGGATTACATAGAAGAACTGCTGCAACGCTTCTTTGATGGGCAAACCACTGAGGTGGAAGAGATGTTGCTATCGGATTATTTCCATGATGCAGAGTCCGTCCCAGAAGAGTGGGAGGTGTACAAGGAGATGTTCGAGAGTTTCAAATCGGATGCTTACGACTTCAGTCAAGAGGAGCTTGACGCAATGTTGGCTCCCACTGGTGAAGAGAAACCAAAGCTGGTACGTTTGTTGCCATGGCTTTCAGTTGCTTGTGTAGCGGCTTTGATGGGAATGTTTGTTTGGCATCCTTGGGTTGAGACTCCTGTATCGGATGTACCTTCGATTGCACAGGTCAAACCTGTGGAAGTTGTGACCACGATGAGTAGTGAAAAGGCAAAGTTCACCACAAGCAAACATTATGAAAAGAAAATTGTTCCTCCTCAACAGGAAAGAGAGAACAAATTTATACAACCAGCAAAGCAAATTGCTCCATCGGACAAGTCACAAGAGATAACAACTTTGGAATTGCTCGAAACCATCAAATTGCTTGTTGATGTAGGTAATGAGAATATCACCATCACTTCATTACCTGTTAACGATGGATTTGCTGTGAGAACTGTTTCCTATGAAGGCGAGTCAAACTCCTATACGCTCAGGCGATGTGCAGAAAGTTCCTCGCTTGAATTAAAATCGCAAGTCATTAACTTTTAAATACTCAATAAAAATGAAAAGAACAATTTTATTTCTGCTCTTTGCAGTACTCTCTGTGGCAAATATTCATGCACAGGAAACAAAAAACATTACTTATATAGTTGATGGAACAAAGGTGGAAAACTTTGATGGCAGTCAGCTTGTAGGAAAGACCATTGTGAACTATACTATTAATGAGGAAGGCGATGTTCATGCTATTTTTACTTCAGCTTACGAAGCTGAATCGGGGAAAATCGGCAAAGTCACGATCCTTTCTGGAAAAGGAATGGCATATACAACAGAGAAGGAAAATGCCGAGGATACAGAGATGAGAGTTCGTGCAGAAAAGCCAGAGGATATACTTTGTGTTGTTGACGGCAAGATTGTCTCACAGACAGAATTGCAGAATATGTCTCCATCGCAGATTGACTCTATGACTGTGATCAAGGACAAGACATTTCCTGACTATATCAAGTATTCAACTGAGGCTGGACAAGCCCCAAATGCTGTTATAATTATCAAAACCAAATAAAAAGGCTTGGCCTGTGCTCGGAGCTCGATGGACTTTCAGCCCGTACTCAATCTGAGATTATCCCCCCAATATCGTCAGATGATATCTCACGATTATCGTGAGATGGATGTTGTCAACTATTTGGTAATCAGTATTATCGTGAGATCGTGAGGTTTTGAGTTGCTTGCGTAAGGGGCTGCTTGTATGGGGCATATATTCATATTTGTTATTAGTGTGTCATAGTTGCATAAAATTGCAGCAGTTACTTATCCATGAGAGATTTGTAACTGCTGCAAATACTTAATTGGGAAGGGAACTGATGTATTGAGAATGGTTGCTATTATGGAAAGAGAAATTAATAGTATACAATCTTTCTTGTTTCCTTCTCTGTTCCGTTCTCACTTTTCACAGTACGGCTTATCCAGTTGCCGTGCTCATCGTACTCATAATTAGAAAAATAATATTTTGTAGACGACTTTTGTTCAACATAATGTTCCTCAGAGAATGCAAACTCTTCATAAACCTTCTCTATCATGACACCGTCCGCATTATAAGTATAGGTCGTAGAATAATGAGTAG
>JAZQOD010000125.1:0-22992 GCA_045627685.1 Prevotella sp.
TCTTCTCCATACCGAAGTTAGTGCAACGGTGGAGTTTAAACATGTCATACTCTTCAAAAGAGCCCTCGTCAACGAGCATGTCGATACGCTCGCGAGCAGTGTACTTGCCACGTGCGTGCTGCTTCTCGATAGCCTTTTCGCCGCCACCGAGTTTTGCAATCTCACGCTTCTCAATGAGAGCCTTGATTTTTTCTGTTTGCTTACTCATAATTGTTATTTGATTTTAATGTTATTCCTTACTTATTACATGTGTGTGCGCAATACACGCGCCATACGAGATGCAAAGTTACAAAAAAAATCCCGAAATCGCAAGAATATTAATATTCTTTAAGCGAATCAGGATTCTTTCTTGATGTAAAAAAGCCTCACCCCCACAGGAGACCCCCTCCAGGAGACCCCTCCCCATCCCTCCCCATAATGGGAGGGGGGTATGAGGTTACTCTTTCTGTCAGTGCGCTATCCGACTGGCAAGGCATTTAAAATTCCTCCCCATTATGGGGGAGGTGCCCCTTTATGGGGCGGAGAGGGTCTACAAACTACCCTTCGTTGACGGCAGTTGGTAATGGTAAATGTCGCGTTTTATTGCCATTTTCAGCGAACGGGCGAGGGCTTTGAAAATTCCCTCAATCTTATGGTGCTCGTTCTGGCCCTCAGCCTTGATGTTGAGGTTCATCTTCGCTGCATCACTCAGCGATTTGAAGAAATGCAGGAACATCTCCGTCGGCATCTCACCAATCTTCTCGCGATGGACCTCGACATCCCATACAAGCCACGGACGACCGCCGAAATCCAGTGCCACCTGACACATACCATCATCCATTGTTAGTGAGTATCCGTAGCGTTCAATGCCACGCTTGTCGCCCAATGCTTTCAGGATGCATTCACCCAGAGCAAGGGCAGTATCTTCTATCGTGTGATGCTCGTCAACCTCCAGATCACCATCGCATTTCACGGTGAGGTCAATCATGCCGTGCTTTCCAATCTGCTCGAGCATGTGGTCGAAGAAACCAAGACCGGTGGAGATGTCGCAATGACCGTTTCCATCGAGGTTCACCTTTACGAATATGTCAGTTTCTTTCGTGGTGCGTTTCACCTCTGCTGTACGCTCTCCGGCGAACAGTATCTCGGCGATTTTCGCCCATGTCATACCCTCTGAACCGATGATGAGACTCTTGCAACCAAGGTTCACCGCCAGTTGGGCATCAGACTCTCTGTCGCCGATGACATAACTCCCCGCAAGGTCATACTCCGTGTTGTCGATATACTCGGTGAGCATCGCTGTTCCCGGTTTGCGGAACGGAGAGTTGTCCTCAGGGAAATGTCGGTCTATATGCTGTTTCTTGAACTCTATGCCTTCGCCCTGTAGTGTTTTGATGATGAAGTTATGCACAGGCCAGAATGTGTCCTCAGGAAAGGAGTCAGTGCCCAGTCCGTCCTGATTGCTCACCATCACCAACTCGTAGTCGGTATGCTCCACGATGAACGATAATGCCTTGAACATACCCTCTACAAACTCCAGTTTCTCGAAGGAGTCAATCTGCTCGTCGTATGGTTCTTTTATCAGCGTGCCGTCCCGATCGATGAACAGCACTCGTTTCTTCTCTGTCATTGTGTTATGGCTAGTCCTAAATTTTTCACTTTTCACTTTTTACTTGCGAAGCGATTCGTGCCTCCACGCTACCGTAGATATAATACTGTACGAAGATAATATATATCATCATTGCGCCCTGCACGAGTGCCGACAGGAAACCAGTTGCCAGGAAGATGCTGCCGAACGATACCGGCAATCCTGATGGGTCGCCCATCGATTCGCCCATCGACGAGAACACCTTCACAACGACTGCAATACACATTGGCATCTGTGCAATCAGTGATACCACATAAACAACAATCATTGTGAGCAACAGTGTACCAAGGATAAACCAATAGTGCTTTGCACCCTTGCGATAGTCCTTGAAAACTACCGATACCTTCTTGTCTTCCTCCAAAAGGTATTTCATACCAGTATATGTCATTGGTACGCAAGCAAACAGGAACGCAAATATCAACAGATACAACAGTAATGTACCCGCTTTTATAGAGGCAGCCATTACGCCTGCACTCACACCTGCTATAACCATCATTAAAATGGTTATCACAGCCAATGCGAAGAGCGTCAGTTTGATGTATCGCCATACATTATAGCGAACCGACTTGCCGTTGAGCAGTGCCAGGCATGCACCGTATAGATAGAACGACACCACAATCATCAGGATGATGCCACCAACGAACTCGAAGATATCCATAGCACTGAGTTCAGGGGCAGGACCACCCATTGCCAGCTGGACAGATCCTAACGCAACATTCAGCACCGAATGAGCATATACCGCCATTGCCACGGCAAACAATATCACTGGTATTGCCATAGTCTTGCATACACGCTTTGTGTTAGTGCTCACCAACGTCCATGCAGCCCCGAGACAATCAGAGATGTCCCTTCTCACATACAATGTTTCGTTCTCTTTCTCTTTGTTCTCCATCTCAGCCACCTGTGGCTCCGGAGTGTTTGTCATTTCTTCCATTTTTATTGGGTTTATTGGTTATTTACATTACGGGCGGCGGAACTCGGCACAAACTATTGCCGTTGCTATCGCTACATTGAGGCTTTCGGCAGTAGGGCGCTCAGGTGGGAAACTCGGTATCAGCAGTCGTCGGTTCACCCTCTTGCGAATTTCCTCGGAGATACCGTTACCCTCGTTGCCCATCACGATGATACCACGGTTTTCGAGCCTCTCGTTGTAGATGTTGTTACCATCGAGCAGAGTACCATAGACAGGGTAGTCGTCAGGCAAGGAGTCGAGTAGGGGAGCCAAGTCCGTATATTCCACCTTCACCCTCGCCAGTGACCCCATTGTCGCCTGCACCACTTTCGGGTTGAACACATCAGCAGTCTCGCGCGAACAATAGATATGATCAATGCCAAACCAGTCCGCAATACGGATTATAGTACCCAGGTTACCCGGATCCTGCACGCCGTCGAGCATCAGTTTCAGTTCCGAAGTAGGCTTAATGTTACTGAATATATCCGTAGGAAACAATGCCAGCACCCCTTGTGGATGTTGCAGGAAACTCGCCTTCTGTGCATCCTCGCCCTCGAACACCTCTATCGGCTTGCAAATCTTGCTCAGTTCCTCAATCACCTTCGGTCCCTCCGCCACGAACAATCCCTCGCTCGTGCGGTGCTTCTTCATCTCCAGCGACTTAATCAGTTTTATCTTTGCCTTGCTAATCATCGTTGTTACTTTTTCGCAAAGTTACTAATTTTTCTTTTAATAAAGAAACAAATCCCCATTTATTTTGTCTCGCACCCACAACGCAAGAAGCCCACCCATTGAAAAGGTAATTCATATTTTTTCATTCCGTAAAGACTTTGCAGCATATTTTATGAGAAGCATCTTTCTGGTTTTGCAAAGCGTGAACTCTCACGCGAGTGACAAAAAAACTCACGATCTCACGATAATGCTGATAATCAAATAGTTAACGACCATCATCTGACGGTAATCGTGAGATATCATCTGACGATAATGAAAAGCCCCTCCCCATTAGGGATGGGGGCTTTGAAGTTAGCTTCTGTTTAGTGGAGGGTGGTTGTGGTAATTGTGTGCGCACCGCGGAACAACTGTGTGCTCAGCGTCGTACAACTGTGCGCCCGCCGTCCGCACACTCTCATTCCACCGCTTTGACATGCTTATTTGGGCGTTCTAACGACCAATTTGCGCGCAAATTGATTGTCAAAAAGCCGAAATCATCTATCACCTCTATCACGATATGCTCAAACCCCTAGTAAATAAAGGCGAAGAGAGCGTGATAGAGAACTCTTATCTATCATGCCTCTATCACTCTCTCTATCACGCCTCTATCACTCTCTCTATCACGCCCAAACCACTAGTAAATAAAGGGCAAACGAGAGATTAGTGATAGAAGTGATAGAGAAAAATCGAAAAAACGAGAATTTTGTGATTATCACTCTTGTTTTTTGTTCAACGGTGTGCGTATAACCTACACTAAACAAGTTTTTGATAGATATTTCCTTTTTTTCTTGCGTAGTACGGGAAAAATTATTAATTTAGCAGTGGAAATGGAAAGACCCCTCCCCAGCCCTCCCCGTGATGGGAGGGAGACCATCCGGGGGGCGCTAATCTTTATTGGATATTTATGGCAAACGAAAATAATCATCTGGTATTGATGGCGGGTGGAGTAGGCAGCAGATTCTGGCCTATGAGTACTCCGGAACGCCCTAAACAGTTTATTGATGTGATGGGCGTGGGACGCTCACTGCTACAACTGACTTACGACCGATTCAAAGGTCTTGTGCCCGACGGGAATGTGTGGGTGCTGACAAATCGTATATATGCTGATCAGGTGGCTGAACAACTGCCTGAGATTGACAGGAGTCATATCCTTCTTGAACCTTGTCGCCGTAACACTGCACCATGCATAGCCTATGTGACATGGCGCATAAAGGCACAGGACTCAAAGGCGAATATCGTGGTGACTCCGTCGGATGCTGTTGTGCTCGACGTGCAGGAGTTCCGCCGTGTCGTTGGTTCGGCTTTGCAGTTCGCCTCAGAGACTGATGCGATAGTTACTCTGGGCATGAAACCGAACCGTCCTGAGACTGGCTACGGATATATTCAGGCCGACCTGTCGCACCCTTCGATTCGCAACAAAGAAATTTACCGTGTGGACTCGTTCAAGGAGAAACCGCAACTGGAACTGGCACAGAAATATATCGCACAGAACAATTACTTCTGGAATGCCGGAATATTTGTATGGAACATCTCTACCATCGTGAATGCCTTCCGTATTTACCAGCCGGTGATGAGCCGTATCTTTGAGTCGATGCTGGCTGACTATGGCACTGAGCGTGAGCAGGCTCTCATCGATGAGCACTATCAGGAGTGTGAGAGCATCTCTATCGACTATGCTATCATGGAAAAGGCGGAAGAGGTGTTTGTGTTCCCTGCTGAATTCGGTTGGAGCGATCTTGGTACATGGGGTTCACTGTTGCAGCAGACAAAACACGACATCCACGGCAACTCGCTCATTGGCGAGAATATCCACATGTATGATTCCGAGGGGTGTGTGGTGCATACCACTCAGGAGAAGAAGGTGGTGATCCAGGGATTGAAGGATTACATCGTAGCCGAGAAGGATGACACGTTGCTCATCTGCAAGTTATCCGAGGAACAGCGTATTAAACAATTCTCGGAGGAATAAGCCCTTTTGATGAAAAATGATTTCCTGATAATCTCCACTTCGTGGCTGTATTGCCAATGTGAGTGTTCTTGCAAACAAGTTTGCCGGCCCCTCACATCTGCCAATACGCTGCCTCTGATGAGTCAGCTGAGATTATCAGGAAATTAAAATCGCTGTCGCAGCAAAATATTAAAAAATAGCCCCCCTCCATCTCCCCCCATAAAGGGGGGAGGGCTAAGAAGTTAGCCTTGTCTATTGGAGGGCGCACTGTCAGAAAAAGGTAGATACAACCCTCCCATTTATGGGAGGGGGCTGGGGTTCTGTTCTACGATTTCTCATTCATTACCATAAAGAACTCGTCGGGATAGTGAACTTTGAGATACATCATTTGATATGATATCATGGTAAGACAAAGGAAGTGGGATTTAGTGAAGAGATAAAAACCTCTTATAAGCCATTCTGCCCAAATATCTTCAAGTATTTCTTTTGAGTAACCATGTCGCTTGCCTCCAATGATGAATCTTTGATGAAATAGCGCTATCTTATCCTCCCTTTTTTTGCCGAGAGCCTTCCTTAACTCATCGCTTTCCGCTTCTGTGAAACCAGCAATCTCACATGCCATTTGCATAAGTTGTTCCTGATAAATCATGAGACCATGAGTATTTCTTAGATATTTCTCCATCACTGGCAACTGATATTCTATTGCAACATCGCCATTCTTCCTTGATATGTAATCAGGAAGAAACTACTCAATTCCATTTTGATGCATAGTGTACAATGCAACTAAATCATCAAATGAGACATTATCAAGACTCCTCAAAATATCTTGCATGTGAACAGAATCAAAAAACGGTATGAACATAGTATCTCCGTTGGAGAATGAACGGAGTGTACGTAAATCATCAGGAAGGATTGAATCAATGTCAATATCGAGATATTTGCTTGTTTTGATGAAATGCAAAATGCTTTGTATTTGACTCAATTCCTGCAGCTCATAGAAACTTATTGTAATTGAATTCGTATCATCAATAGAATTGCTATTGTATTCATTTGCTTCTACATATTTCTTCTTTATATAATCAAGCAGTTTCGTTTGACCTCCACATTCACTTGCTATGAAAATTTCCGGCATTGCATTTCTTCCTGTACTCAAAAAGCGCTCAAATAGTAATCCATGCTCAATGGGATTCAGTCTTGTTATGCCAAGACAATAGGAAACAAAAGAACTTGCCACGCAATGATGGCCTGGGGCAATAAGAATGTGGAAAGTTTCAGTTGCCGTTTGCACAAGATCATTGTAAATAAGGAAATAGTTGGCTAATTTCTTTCTTTCAATTATTTGCAATTCATGGTTGATCCTATCCGAAATAGTCTTTGGCAAAGGGCAATCATACAGCTTTTCTGCACCTTGTAAAACCATGTTCTTGAGATAGATGTTTTCGTTGGCTAAACCACCAAGCGTTTCGAGACATGGCAAATCTATTGTTGGCAATACAATATTCATTGTTTTATTTTTTTTATACTTTAGAATAATTGGAACTGATAATCAATCATTGTAATCCATTTCGTCCCAGTTTATATCATCATAATCCTCCGAACCTGTACAGTGGCTCGACTCGCATGTTATCTCAATATTGAAATCACGAACCCATAGAAGGTCGAACAATGAGAATTCATTGTGGTCAATAAGGTTATGGAATCCATGACATAAATGCATGTCTGCTGTCATTTCTCTGTCGAGCCCTTCATTCCAATTGTCAATATCTTCTGAATAATACAATACTTGATTCTCAGAGGGTATGTCATCATTGGATTCAGATATACAAAGGTGGTCAATGCCATCTTTATACATTGGCTGATAATAATCTATTGAGTTGTTCAATACGCCCCATATTTTCTTGGCTCTCATTGTTTGAATTGGATGGTTTTCAGGGTATTTATAACTCATGAAAACCTTGCCTGTAGTTTCAACTCCTGGTAAATCAGCATTTTTTGCTTGGTTATGCATTGTGATTGTTTGCTGTCTCATTTCCAACAAAGCGTCTGTCAATTTGTAGTTGAATTCAGTTATCAATTGTTTAAACTCATTGGTCATGACAAACATCTGGTTCAATATCTGCTTGCGTAATGACAACAGATGTTGAATTGATATTTTCCCTTGTGGGTTGTTCCCTGATAGTTCTTCTGTCATTATGACATCGAGAATCTCTATTTCAACGGCTTTCACAGCCGGGGAGTCAAAAATTTCTTTTGCTGATAGAGGCTTCATATTGATTTGTATTTGTATTCGCTTGCAAAATTAAAAAGGAGGTGTGCCAACTATGGGCGCACCTCCTGGGAAAGTGAGATTATTTTTGTATAATGTTTATTTTTGTTTATACTCAGTACAGAAAAACGAGTATTTCTATTAGTTCAATTCTGATAAATCTTTATCGGAATTAAATGGGATGTATATCAGCCTGTCTTTCATTTTTTAACAACCAATATCAATTGCATGTTCCTCTTCCATGAAAGATTGTATATGGGTACGATATTCCAATGCCTCATTAACGATGTCATTCACACAATTTTTCATCGACGCTAACTTTTCAAGAGTTTGAGAAGTAGGTCTTCCCATGTTGAAAATATACGTACCACCGAAAGGATATCTTGCCATTATATAAGATGTAGTGTTTCTCACCCAGTCACATTCTGGACTTGATAATTCTGTATTTTGGGAGAGTTCTGTGAATCTTGTGCAGATATTCTTATCGTTTTTGTTAATGATGCTATTACCACACTTCACAAAAACGCGATAACTGATAGTCCCGTCAATAATAAATCCTAACATCAATTCTTGGTCTTCAAAAGAAGCTATTGGAATAGCAATGCCAAATCTATAATCATAGCTTCTGCTTTTACGGTCTTCGGAATTTTTGTATCCACGTGAAAGTTTTAGCATTAGCTCTTTTGTTGCGCCATAGATGTGGTTTTCTTTCTTCGTTTCGGAAACGAGAAATATTGGGCATCCAAGATTTCTTGCCTCTAATTCTATTAGTAGTTCTTGCCAGAACTTTTTATATAATTCATCCTTCGCTTTTTTTAATGCGGATTCGTAATTCAAAATGTTGCGTACATAATCTGTATTTGAAAGTATAACATCGCAAAGTTCTGTTTTATGTGAATCGTTTATATCCATATTTGTGATTTTTTTTACCAAGTTAAGATAATGTGTTATGCCAAAAGATACTATAGGAATGTGGGCTGACTTTAAGACGCAGTCCTCAAGCCATTTAATAATATCGTTCTTATATGATATCGTGTAGAAGTGTTTCCCTTCATAGATTTCATTTTGAGTTGTTTTTGCCGTATCATGAACCAGTCCATCAAGAGAAAGGTATAAAAGAATATACTTGTTTCTATGCGTTTTTTCTGCATAATTATAGTAACGAAGCATTTGAGCCTGCTGGTCTTCCGCATATATTTTATTCTCGATTATGATAGCTTGCCCTTGCCTGTTGGTTAGAATGATATCCAAACGGCCTCCGGTAGTGTCCGTTTTTTCTCCTATGTATTTTTCAATTTCCACACGGCAACCATCCGTAATGAAGTCGTAATCGTAATCCTTCATAATGGAAAGAAAAGAATCTAAAAACAAGTTACCTTGTCCATGAAGTCCTTTAGGATTCAATAAATCTGCTATGAACGCGGAGTGAACGCTTGTTTCATTCGAGGTCATGTGTATGACCTTGAATAAATTATACTTTTCTCCTTTCTTGAGAGCTTCCTGCTCTTGTTTGAGAATGCATTTGGTCAGTTCTTCAAGAAGTGTTTTGAAATCTTGTTTCATATTATTTATGTTTACAAAGATTTTATAATAATAGCTTCCCTTTTAGTCCCTTACAAAAGGAAATGTGTAGGAGAACTATCTTTCCATTTCTACAACCTTGAACTTCCTGAACACCGGATGATTGCGGTAGGCTTCTCCTGCGCCGCTCGGCACATAGAACGTACACTGGCTGATATCAAAGCCACAGAAGGCACTGAAGTAAATAGTGATGGAATATGGATCTTTCACGCGTAGGTGTATTTCTGTGAGTTTATTATGTATGTTGAATGCATCGGAACCAATACTGCGAATTGTATCTGGTATCTCGACGCTTGTAAGGCAACCGTCGTTATAGAAGGCGTGATCCCCGATTCGTGTTACCGAATTAGGTATCACGATGCTTGTTATTGAATCGCAGTCCAAGAAAGCACCTGGCCCTATCTCCGTCACAGTGGCTGGTATTTTAATATTCGTCAGTGAGGTGCACTCTTTAAAGACGCCCTTCCTAATCTTAGTTAGCGAATCAGGAAACTTTATGTTTGTCAAGGCTCCGCAACCCCAAAAAGCGTAATCTCCGATCTCTGTAACCGAATCAGGAATCTCAATGCTAGTCAGTGATCCGCAACCAGAGAATGCTTCTGGCCCTATCTCCGTCACAGTGGCTGGTATTTTAATATTCGTCAATGAGCTGCACTCATTAAAGGTGCTATCCCCAATCTTCGTCACAGAATCAGGAATATTAATGTTTGTCAAGGCAGTGCAGTCAGAAAAAGCGAAATCTCCAATCTCTGTAACTGAGTCAGAAATCTTAATGCTAGTTAGGGATTCGCAACCATAGAATGCTTCTGCCCCTATCTCCGTTACAGTGGCTGGTATTTTAATATTCGCCAGTGAGGTGCACTCCTTAAAGGTTCTATCCCCAATCTTTGTCACCGAATCAGGAATCTCCATGCTGGTCAGTGATTTGCAACCAGAGAATGCATACTCCTCTATCTCTGTTACAGTGGCTGGTATTTTAATATTCGTCAGTGAGGTGCACTCCATAAAGGCTCCCCTCCCAATCTTAGTTAGCGAATCAGGCATCTCGATGCTTGTTAGAGCCCTGCAATAACTGAAGGCATGATTACAAATTGCATTAATGCCAGATGGAATCGAATAATGTCCCTCATAAGTGTCAGGCAACTTTACGAATATGTCGTTCACAATAATAGGAACATTAAGAGATTCACGACCAGAGAAAACACTATCCCCAATCTTCGTCACCGAATTAGGAATCTTTATGTTTGTCAAGGCTGTGCAGGCAGAAAAAGCGGAATCTCCGATCTCAGTAACAGAATCAGGTATCTCGATGCTTGTTAGAGCCTTGCAATAACTGAAGGCATCATTACAAATAGCATTAATGCCAGACGGAATAGAATAGTGTCCTTCATAAGTAAAAGGCATCTTTACGAACATGCCGTTCACAATAATAGGAACATTAAGAGATTTACACATAGAGAAAACATCATTCCCAATCTTCGTCACCGAATTAGGAATCTTTATGTTTGTCAATGCTGTGCAGCAATCAAAAGCGGAATCTCCGATCTCCGTAACAGAATCAGGTATATCAATATCTGTTAGCGAATTGCAATCGTAGAAGGCATGATTACAAATTGCATTAATGCCAGATGGAATCGAATAGTGTCCTTCGTGAGTCTCAGGTAACTTTACGAACATGTCGTTAACAATAATAGGAACATTAAGAGATTCACAACCAGAGAAAACACTATCCCCAATCTTCGTCACCGAATTAGGAATCTTTATGTTTGTCAAGGCACTGCATCCTAAAAAAGCATGATTTCCAATCTCTGTAACTGAATCAGGCATCTCGATACTTGCCAGGGATTCGCAATTTTTGAAAGCGGAATCCCCAATACACGTTACAGAACTACCTATCTTGATGCTCGTCAGCGATTCGCAATCAGAGAAAGTCCATTCTCTAATCTCAGTCACCGAATTAGGAATATTTATGCTAGAAAGGTGATGGCAGTTTTCGAATGCGCTACTTCCAATTTTTTCTACCGAATCAGGAATCTCTATGCTCGTTAGGAGATCACAGTATTTGAACGCTTCTTCCTCAATCTCTCTCACACCTTCGGGCACAACAAAGTGTCCATTAACATCGCGTGCCTTAATGAGCACCTTAAAATCCTTGCTATATTCTACGATTTCCATAGGCTTGAAAAAATAAGTTCTTTTGTTATATTTCTTTTATAAAATAATATTAGTCTTCGTATATATTGATAATGTGCTTATAATTTTCGATTATCTCATTTCGCAACCAAAGTGGTTCTAAGACTTCCATATCCTCTCCATTCCATAGAATCTCTTGAATGAAATCATAGGTAGGACGAACTCTGATTTTGAAGATGCTATACTTATCATTTCGTTCAGTCTCCAGCTGAGCATCGGCCTGCATCATTGGTAAATCACGGAGATAGTTGGCTTGCTTGGCACTTACTTTCAATACAACTTCCTCTACCTCGCAATTCTTATCGGCAATAACTCCGAAGCATCCTTCAAAAAAGTCTTGTGGGATAAAATCCTTTGGATATTCAAAACTATGGCTGGATAAACGGAAATCTCGGAATCTGTCCAAACAAAGCACTATGTCATTCCCTGCTGGCCAGAGACGACCAACCATATACCATCTCTGACGAAACAGTTTTATACAAAGAGGCATGAGATAGTGATCATTGACTGTCGATGTCCAATAATTGAAATATTTGATGTGGACAAATCGATTCTTTTTCATTGCATCAATGACAGAATCCAGATAATCACGACCACTTGGAACCTCTTCGAGAATAATTCTGTCTTTTATAGATCTACTTTCAATGAGCGAGTTGCTGACAGAATATGTGCTGAGTAGCCAACTTTGAATACTTCCTTTCTTCAGGTCGTCGATATTCTCAATGTAATACCTGTAGGGAGCACTCTTCTCGCATTCTATAACGAGGCCAAAAAGGTCAAAGATATTCCACTTCCATTTGTGAAATGTACGCTTCAACATCTCTTCTCCACCGCTAAGATCGATGTTGTCCATCCACTTGCGGTTCAGGTCTTCATAAGTAATCTTGTGTGCCTTGTAGATAGTTTCAACAATCCACACAAGTTTATTGGTCTGATTTAATGCCATACGCTATTTCTTCTGTGTAATAATGATTTGATTGCAAAATTATTGTAGGGGTGTGCCAATTATGGGCGTAGGGTTGTAATTTCTTATCAAATCACCAATAAATAGCAAAAATGAAGTAAATCCCATAGCCAGTTTCGCATTGTTTTACCCGAATTTTAGTTGTTGTTATGTGCTACCAGCCTGTCGGCGCGTTCGCCGGGGGCACGGTAGTAGAGCAGGGCATCGTAGCGGTTTTCGGTCTCGAAGAAATCACCCTCGGTGGAGATGTTGCGGAGGGTGCCGTCATCGTTGAGCACGAAATAACGATATGAGTAATATCCTTGTTTCAGCAGTATCGCCTTTTCGTAGATCTGCTCTTCGTCGTTCCATTCCATCTCATATTGTTCATCAAGACTGCCGTTGGTCCACACTCCACTGATATATATCGGTGAGGAATGGCGCGGGGTGTGGAGTTCGAAATGGGTGATGATATAATCGCACATCACATCACTGTCATAGTTGTCGGAGTTGCGTATGAGGAACGAACCGTTGGCATCGACATCATACGAGTAGTTGCGCTGTGGATAGTCTGCCTGCACATAGGCATGCCACTGGGAGTTCTCCTCGTCCCATCCTACATGTGCCAATCCCATTGTGGTGTGTGTAGGATCGAGTGTCTCAAACTTATGATATTCGTGACCGGCATCGAAAATCAGTTCACGGCAGTGCTCCCAGCGGAGTCCATCGCGCATGGTGTACTGTGCCTTCGGGTTGAACACGGCATTGTCCCATCGCTGGTTCTGCAGTACGACGGTATGCAACTGGTCCTGTGGTGATATGACATTCAGTTTACCGTAGTTTATCTGCATATTTATCTGCTGGTGACGCCCGTTGATGTCCTTGTCGGTGTTGGTGGTGCATTCGAGTTGAATGCCGGCACTGTTCTCGCATATCATGAAACACGCCACAAGTACTGGTTCGTTGTCGTTGTTGTTGTCGAGCACCGTCAGACGGTAGTTGCCGCTCATGGTGAGGCGTATCTTCTCGTTAGGGATAGACAGCGAATAGTGGGTGTATAGTTGATAGGCGTCGAGCGACTCCTGATAGTCGTCGATGGTATTATCATCGTAGAAGCCGTCGATATAGTCGGCCTCGAACAGGTCTTCTGATACTGTCCAGTCAGCCTCGCAGTGTTCCACCTTATATATATAACGATGGTAGTCGTGCGACAGTTCATCGAAAGCAATATTTATCGGTTGACCGCCGAGGGTGGTCAGCGGCATTCCCTGCCAGTCGTCGCCTGCCATGACGGTGAGCGAAGCAATGGAAGGGCTGAGAACGCGATGCGTCTGACAAAAGCCTACAGCACCAATAATATTTAGGAGGAATAAGAACAGAAACTTCTTCATAGTTCGTCAGTTGCTTGGGTGCACTACTATAGTTCTATGGTCACTTTGCCGTTGAGTTGGCGGCCGGTGAGGTAGTTCGGGACGGCGTATTGCTGGTTGGTGACATCGGTGATCCAATAGTATGAGTTCACGTTGTTGATGCCCAACAGGTTCAGACAGTCGATGCCGAGCCAGATGTTACGGATAGCCTTCTTCGGCTTCTGGGTGTTGTCCACCAGACGGTAACTCATACCGATATCAGCACGCTTGTAGGCACGGGCACGGAAGGTGTTATGCTCCAGTTCACGGTGAGGCGCAGCAAACGGCAGACCGTCGGCGTAAGCCAGTTTGAGCGACATCTTCCATCTGTCGGTACCAGGGAAATAGTCGGTGAAGAACAGGTTGATGCCGAAACGCTGGTCGGTAGGCAGTGGGGTAGAGATGCCGTTGAGGTTCATTCGTGCCGACATCAGCGAGAAGGTGAGCCATGAGTCGTAGCCCGGCACAAACTCACCGTACACCTTGAAGTCGAGACCGGCAGCATGGCCCGAGCACTCATTGTCGCCATAATAAACCACCTTCACATTGTTTATACTGTAAGGCACCAGGTTGCCCAGTGCTTTGTAGTAACCCTCGGCAGTGATGCGCATAGGACGGTCAGCCCATTTGAAACGATAGTCGAGAGCGCCGATGAAATGTATCGAACGCTGCGATTTCGCCTTCTCGTTGAGGTTGGCGTAGGTTATGCCATTCACAGTCGTTGTGTCGCGCAACTCCTTATAGAACGGAGCCTGATAGTACAATCCCGTAGCCAGACGGATTGTGAGGTTCTGGTTGAACAGCGGGATTATTGCCAGTGAGGCACGAGGCGAGACGATGGTCTCCTTGTTGAACGACCAGTTGCTGAGACGCACACCATAGTTCAGTGTGTAGCGAGTACCCTCCTCAGCGCCGAATCGCCATGTGTCCTGCACATAACTCTCTATACGCGTAGCCTTCAGCGAGTTGTTGGCACGCATGGTATAAACCATCTGCAGATCCTTGCCCGTATGAGGAATGCTGTAGCCAGCAGAGTCGCGCATCTCGTATTCAACGCTTCGCTCCACGATGTTCTCATGCTTGAAGGTGACACCAGCCTCGAGGTTGTGGCTCCTTGTCTTGCGCTTTACCATCAGTTTGGCACTCTGCACATTAGCCTCGAGATAGTTGCGAGCATGCTGGAAATAGGTGCCCACGCCAAGGTTCTCGGATGTCTCTGTCTGTGTCAGCCAGTACTGTCCCTGCAGGTCGTAAGCCTCCTTCTCGGAAGTCTTGAATGCCGAACCGAGGAGTGTTATGGTTGTGCCCTCGACAATCTCGCGAGTGATGCCCAACGAACCGAAGTAGGTGCGGAACACATCCTTCTCCTGACCATCGAAATACACCTTGAACGACTTCACATTCTCCTGAGTACCGAAAGATGTCTCGCGGTCGGAAGGCACGAAGTCATAGTTGTTGGTGTTGATGTTGCCAATAAGGTCGATGCTCCATCGCTTTGATGGCTGATACGACAGGTATGTCTGATAGTCAATCTGCGAAGGGTGGTATTCGCCCTTTGTCTGGAGTGTTCCAAGCAGATATCTGTTTGTCTTGTAGCGAATGCCATTCGACCAAGAGAAGTTCTTGCCTGCAAAACCCACATAAGCCGATGCTCCGAGCAGCGATGCCTGGATGGTTGATTCGAATTTCTTAGGGCGTTTGTAGGTGATGTCGAGTGCCGACGACATTTTATCGCCGTATTTCGCCTCGAAGCCACCGGTGGAGAATCCAATCTTCTCGACCATGTCAGGATTGATGGCAGAGAGACCTTCCTGCTGGCCTGAGCGCACAAGGAACGGACGGTATATCTCGACACCGTTGATATACACCGAGTTCTCATCGAAGGCACCACCACGAACATTATACTGTGATGACATCTCGTTGTGGGTTGATACACCAGCCTGAGTCTGTATCAGTTCCTCGACAGCATTGCCCGATGTCGATGGCATGCCTTTCAACTGTTCGGTTTTTATTTCCTCCAACTGCCCAGTCTGGCGTCTTGCCTCTGTGACGGTGACTTCCTGAAGGGTGTTGTCCTCGGCGAGAGTGATGAGCAACTTCTGGTTGGAACGAGGATTGCGCAGCACTCGTGTTTTGGCACGATAGCCCACCATGGAGAACTTCACCACCACCGAATCGGCGGTAGCCAACTGTATGGAGAACTTACCCTCAAGGTTTGTCATGGTCATCTTTCCCTGTTCCACGCAACTCACCGTGGCGAATTCAATAGGAGCCTGCGACTCGTCGGTGACGCGTCCCTCGAGCGTGAAAGTCTGTGCCAGTAACTGCTGACATATAAGGAGAAATATTGTCGTGAGAAAAATCTGTATTCTATGCATAGTATAAAAATAACGAAGTTATTGCGAAAATATTGTGTCAACATTATGTCTTTTGACAAAAATGTAGTATCTTTGCAGTCTATGATACAGAAAGAAAATCTCAGAATTGTGTTTATGGGCACACCGGAGTTCGCTGTCGGAACACTGAAATGCCTTGTTGAGGGAGGCTATAATGTAGTAGCCGTCGTCACACAACCCGACAAACCAGTGGGGCGTCATGCTGTGCTCACTGCTCCTGCCGTAAAGCAGTATGCTCTGGAGCATGGTCTGCCAGTGTTGCAGCCGGTGAAGATGAAAGATCCGGAGTTTGTTGCCGAACTGGCATCATACAAAGCCGACCTGCAGGTGGTGGTGGCATTCCGCATGTTGCCGGAGGTTGTCTGGGCAATGCCTAAATACGGCACATTCAATGTTCACGCCGCACTGCTCCCACAGTATCGCGGTGCTGCACCAATCAACTGGGCAATCATCAACGGCGAGACGATGACCGGTGTGACAACATTCTTCCTCGATCACGATATAGATACCGGTCGTATCATCAAGCAGATGGAATTCCCAATCCCTGATGATGCTGATGTGGAATATGTATATGACGGACTGATGGCACTCGGTGCACAGATAGCAAAGGATACCGTTGATATGGTCCTTGAGAGCGATGGTGATGTGCCATCTGTTGCGCAGGACGATTCGCAGGAACTGCATAATGCTCCGAAACTGTTCAAGGAGAACTGCGAAATCGATTTCACCAAGACCTGCAAGCAGGTTTATGACTTTATTCGCGGTCTGAGTCCAATCCCAGGAGCATGGGCAAATGTGTGCCTCACGGAAGGTGCCACACCTCAGGTGATGAAGATTTACAAGTCTGCAAAGACAACCGATGCTTGCAACGCCGCTCCAGGTACTGTCCGCGCAGAGAAAAAACAGTTGTTTATTGCAACATCCGACTACTGGCTGGAGGTTATCGACCTGCAGATGGCTGGCAAGAAAAGAATGAAGGCATCGGATTTTGTTAATGGTTTGAAGAAATGAAAAGAGACAATTTCAACAGAAAGAGCAATTACGGCCGAAACGGCGGTAACGACAAGGATATAGTGAAAGAGAAGAAGTCGATTCTCGAGCGCAATCTCCCTTCAGGCAGAAAGGTGTCGGACGACATAGCACAGGCTGTGGAGGTGATGCGAAAAGGTGGGGTGATTCTCTATCCGACAGACACCGTATGGGGTATCGGTTGCGATGCCACAAATGCAGAGGCTGTAAAGCGCGTTTATGAGATTAAACAAAGAGACGACTCAAAAGCACTTATCTGCCTGATTGACAGTGATATACGTTTGCAGAAATATGCCCGCGACATCCCTGATGTAGCATGGGATTTGCTCACCCTTCCAGAAAAGCCTACAACGGTGATTCTCGATGGTATTTCCAACCTTGCATCCAACCTCTTTGCCGAGGACGGTTCGGTGGGAATACGCATCACCCAAGAGGAGTTCTCGAAGCAACTCTGCTATCGCATGCAGCGCCCGATAGTTTCGACAAGTGCCAATATCAGCGGTGAACCTACAGCACAGAATCATTGCGATATCTCGAAGGCTATTCTTGATGCCGTTGACTATGTGTGTGAAACCCGTCGTCAGGAGCATCTGCCTCATACTCCTTCAAGCATCATCAAACTGACAAAGGATGGTCAGGTGACAATAATCAGAAATTAGGAAAGAAGCGATGAGCAGTTTAAGAAAGAGTCGTTTTCAGCGATTTATAGAATGGAGAATAAAGAATGTCACCGACAGGAATTTCCTGTTGATACTTTCGTTGTTCGTGGGTTTGCTGTCGTCATTTGCAGCATTTATACTCCATTCGTTGATACATTTCATACAGCATCTGCTCACCAGCGACTTCCACGCTGATACCTACAACTGGCTGTATCTGGCATTTCCTATTGTCGGTATATGGCTCACATCGCTGTTTGTGAAGTATGTAGTGAAGGACAATATCTCGCACGGTATCACCCGAATTCTCTACGCCATCTCTTCAAAGCAGTCAATCATCAAAGGGCATAACACCTGGACTTCGGTCATTGCATCTGGTATCACCATCGGTTTCGGTGGTTCTGTCGGTGCTGAGGCTCCAATCGTGCTTACCGGTTCGGCTATCGGTAGCCGTCTCGGACAGGTGTTCCGCCTCGACAAGAAAATCATGATGGTGCTCGTTGGCTGCGGTGCTTCTGCTGCCATAGCCGGTATCTTCAAGGCACCGATTGCCGGATTGGTGTTCACACTCGAAGTGTTGATGATCGACTTGTCGATGGCATCGATACTGCCAATCCTCATTTCATCGGTGACAGCCACCTGTTTCTCGTATATCCTCGTGGGCGATACCAACCTGTTCTCTTTCCACATGGACAACCCATGGGTGGTGGAGCGTGTGCCTGCGAATATACTATTAGGTGTGTTCTGCGGACTTGTCAGTCTGTACTTCATGCGTTCAATGTCGGCGTGTGAGGGTGTCTTCGGCAAAATGAAGAACAATCGTTACGGCAAACTGTTCCTCGGTGGACTGATACTGAGTTCGCTCATTTTCTTCTTCCCTTCGCTCTATGGTGAGGGCTATTCCGCTATCAACACCCTGCTCAATGGTGCTTCTGACAGCGACTGGGCTGACGTCATGGCGGGTTCGCTCTTTGCAGGTCATAGCAGTCTGTTGCTTGTGTATGTTGCCCTCGTCATCGTGTTCAAGGCGATGGCGACAGCATCGACCAACGGAGCCGGCGGTTGTGGTGGTACATTCGCTCCATCACTGTTCATCGGCGGTTTTGCAGGCTTCTTCTTCTCAAACTTCTGGAATGTGCACCATCTCGGTCATTACCTCCCTGAGAAGAATTTCACCATGCTCGGCATGGCTGGTGTGATGGCTGGCGTGATGCATGCACCACTGACGGGTATCTTCCTCATTGCCGAACTGACAGGCGGTTATTCGATGTTCATGCCACTGATGATTGTAAGTGTCAGTTCAGTGATGACCATCAGCATCTTCGAGAAGCACAGCATCTATGCAAAGCGTCTTGCCCGTGAGGGAAAACTGTTGACTCACCATACCGACAAGTCGGTGCTGACACTGATGAACATGGAGTCGGTGGTAGAGGATGACTATACATCAGTCACTCCTGATATGCCTCTCGGCAAACTGGTTCGTATCATCTCGTCAAGCCAGACAAGTTTCATTCCCGTCCTCGACAACGGTGGTGTGCTGTTAGGCGAGATTGACATTACGAAGATACGCCATATCATGTTCCGCTCGGAGTTGTACGCCCGTTTCACTGTTGCCCAGGTGATGTCGCCGGTGGAGGCGAGGGTAGGCACCAACGACCCGATGGTGGATGTGATGCGTAAGTTTGAGTCGCGCAATGTTCTCTGTCTGCCAGTCGTTGATAACGGCGGTGTCCTCAAAGGATACATCTCTCGCACTCGTGTGTACTCATTATATAGAAAGATGGTGGCAGACTATTCTACAGATTAAAGATTTATAATACGATATGAACAACAAAGAAATCCCAGTATTACTCCTCACCGGTTATCTCGGTAGTGGTAAGACAACACTCTTGAATCGCATTCTCGCTAATGAGAAAGGATATAAGTTCGTTGTTATCGTAAATGATATCGGTGAAGTGAATATTGATGCCGAACTGATACAGCAGGGCGGTGTCGTTGGTCAGCAGGATGATTCGCTCGTGGCATTGCAGAACGGATGTATCTGCTGTACACTGAAAATGGATCTCGTGCAGCAGTTAGCCGATATTGCCGCACTGGAGCGTTATGACTATATCGTCATTGAAGCAAGTGGTATATGCGAACCATTGCCGATAGCACAGACCATCTGCTCAATCCCTCGCCTGGGTGCAGAGTATGTAGAGCATGGACTGCCACGCCTGGACTGCATTGCTACCGTTGTAGATGCTCTTCGTATGCGTGATGAGTTCGGTAGCGGCGAGAATCTGGTGGATGAGAATATCGGTGAAGAGGATATTGAGAACCTCGTAATCCAGCAGATTGAGTTCTGTAATGTCATCCTTCTGAACAAAGCAGCGGAGGTTACCCCTTCTGAACTTCAGCGTATCAAGGAGATTATCCGTGCTCTCCAGCCAAAGGCTGAGATTATCGAGTGCAACCATTGTGATATAGACCTTGACAGAATTGTCGGTACCGGAATGTTTGAGTTTGATGAAGTTGCCACCTCTGCTTCGTGGATTCAGGAGATAGAGAAGCATCATGATGACGATGCCGAAAACGAAGACGAAGACCATGAGCATCATCATGACCATGACCATGATGAGCACGAACATCATCACCACGAACATGAGCATCATCACGACCATGAGCATCATCATGATCATCCGGAGGGTTGTACTTGTGGGCATTGCCACCATCATCACGGTGAAGGAGAGGCTGAGGAGTATGGCATCGGTACATTTGTTTACTATCGCCGTCAGCCATTGGATCTCTCACTCTTTGATGAGTTTGTGGCTCGTAAGTGGCCAAAGAACATCATTCGTGCAAAGGGCTTGTGCTATTTCACTGGTGAGGAACATCTGTGTTACCTCTTTGAGCAGGCAGGCAAGCAGTTCTCGCTGAAGAACTGTGGTCAGTGGTATGCTACAATGCCTCAGGACGAACTGGAAGACCTGTTGGATCGTAATCCTGGTTTGCGTAAAGACTGGGATGAAACCTACGGTGATCGTATGCAGAAGATAGTGTTCATCGGTCAGAAACTCGACAAGCACGCATTGACAGAAATGCTCGATGAGTGTTTAGTTGATTAGTAATAAAACAAAAATCCTCACTCTGTAAAAGGGTGGGGATTTTTTGGATTTTTATTTTTAGACAATAATTTCTGTTACTCGGGGTATATAAAACAAACAATCCCCAGCATCACTGCTCGGGATTATCTGTACACCGTCAGAGGCTCGAACTCTGGACACCCTGATTAAGAGTCAGGTGCTCTACCAACTGAGCTAACGGTGCAAAATGAAAACAGAATTAAAAAAAGGTACACCGTCAGAGGCTCGAACTCTGGACACCCTGATTAAGAGTCAGGTGCTCTACCAACTGAGCTAACGGTGCAAGCTTTTCGGGGTGTTCCCGATTTTGCGAGTGCAAAGGTACTGCTTTTTTTGGTATTATGCAAATAAATTGCAGACTTTTTTTGTGATTTTGCTAAAAAAGTACAAACTGCGCATTTTATTGCCCTTTTTTTATAATAAGGTGTGTTTCATTCAACTTTTTTTCGTATCTTTGCCACTCACAATAAAGATATTATGCCAACAGATAATACAAAAAAGCAAGGTGGTGCTCGCCGACAGTCGGCACCGATAGATAATGCGTATGGACATCTGCAGCCTCAGGCTGTGGATATAGAGCAGGTTGTGCTTGGTGCTCTGATGATCGACAGTGATGCTTTCTCTGTAGTGAGTGAAATCCTGAAGCCGGAAACTTTCTACGAACCAAAGCACCAGTATATTTATGACGCAATCCGTCAGTTGAATCTTGACGAGCGCCCTGTGGATATCATGACTGTCACCGAGGAGTTGAAGCGACTTGGTACACTGGAGAGGGTAGGTGGTGCTGTGTATGTGGTAGAGTTGAGTTCACGCGTGATCTCATCTGCTCATATCGAATATCATGCAAAGGTGTTGGCACAGAAATTCCTTGCCCGCCAGTTGATTAGTTTTGCAAGCAATGTAGAGACAAAGGCTTTCGACGAGACTGTCGATGTGGAGGAGTTGATGCAGGAGACTGAGGGCAGTTTGTTTGAACTGTCGCAGAAGAATATGAAGAAGGACTATGAGTCCATCGGAAATGTGCTTACTGATGCGATGAAGATTCTGCAGGCTTCGGCTGAGAATGCCGGTGGTCTTACTGGTATTCCAACGGGTTATACTCGTCTCGACGTACTGACAAGCGGTTGGCAGAAATCCGATCTTATCATCCTTGCTGGTCGTCCTGCGATGGGTAAGACCTCGTTTGCTCTTTCCCTTGCGAGAAATATCGCTGTGGATTACGGCAATCCTATTGCGTTCTTCTCTCTTGAGATGAACAATGTCCAGTTGGCAAACCGATTGATGTCGAATGTGTTTGAGATTGCCGGTTCGAAGATTCTCAATGGTCAGTTGGACAATGACGAGTGGCAGCGACTGGACAAGAATATGGAGAAACTCAGACGAGCACCGATATATATCGATGACACTCCAGGTCTTTCAGTCTTTGAACTGCGTACAAAGGCTCGCCGCTTGGTGCGTGAGAAGGGCGTGAAGGTTATTATGATTGACTACCTGCAGTTGATGAATGCCAACGGAATGAAGTTCGGTAACCGTCAGGAGGAGGTGTCAACAATTTCCCGTTCGCTCAAAGGTCTCGCCAAGGAGTTGGACATTCCAATCATCGCACTGTCACAGCTCAACCGTGGTGTTGAAGGTCGTGAGGGTAATGAGGGAAAGCGTCCACAGTTGAGTGACCTCCGTGAGTCGGGAGCCATCGAGCAGGATGCCGATATGGTACTCTTCGTGCATCGTCCGGAGTATTATCGCATTTATCAGGATGATAAGGGTAATGACCTCCGTGGTATGGCTGAGATTATCATTGCGAAACATCGTAAGGGTGCTACGGATATTGTAATCCTGAAGTTCCTTGGAAAGTACACCCGCTTTGACAATCCTTCGAATACCGCTTCGCTCCCAAATCCGAGTAACGGAGGAGAGATTATGGGTTCAAAACTTGATGGTGGAGTAGAGCCGTTCGGTGGTATGCCTCTGCCGACTGATTTCCCAAACGAGCCAGTGCCGTTCTAAGGCCTCACCCCCTAGCCCCCTCTCCCACCGCTCGACATCCCGTCAGGGTGGCGCTTCGCTCGTAGGGCAGAAGAAGGCGAGGGGGAACCCATCCGGAGAAGGAGATGACGATGATGGGTGAACACATTATAATAATAAAGGGATGTGCG
>JAZQOD010000126.1:0-1729 GCA_045627685.1 Prevotella sp.
ACCGTCTGCGCCATCTTTTGCCAGGAACGCTTCCTTTACAGCATCCCCGACGCCTTCTGCATCGCCGAGAACATGGTGCTCATGGCCACCAGCCTTGGCATCGCCTCCTGCATCGTTGCCCGAGGCGAAGACACCTTCCGCTCCGAATACGGCAAAACCCTCCTCGAACAATGGAATGTTCCAGAAGGGTTCGTTTGTCGCGCCTTCGTTCTCCTTGGCTATGTAGATGGCGATTATCCATCCGCCAAAACAATAAGAGAGGGTAGGACGGTGATTGTGGAGTGATGAATAGTTGCTGGCGTTTCACATCTCAATTTTTCCGTTTCGCCCCTTTGAGCGTTGCGTGTGTATGGTAATCGAAGTACTTTTGCATCAAAAAAACAAGAATAACGATGCAGAAGTACTTCTTTTTATTGCTATTGACGCTTTCGGGTGCCAAAGCGTTTGGACAAACAAATGTCACTGATTCTCTCGCACTTGATTCGATTGAGGCGAAGTGGGAGAAGATGATTGACGAGGTGACGGTGGTGGCACACAGGCCAGTGGTGAAGTTCACGACCGACAAGGTGAACTATCGGGTGAAGGACGATCCGGACAGCAAGACGCAGACGGTGCTGGAGATACTGCGCAAGGTGCCAATGGTGACGGTGGATGGCAAGAGCAACATCTCGGTGAATGGTTCACAGCAGTTTCTGGTGTATGTGGATGGTCGTCCGAGTACGATGATCACTCGCAACCCTACGAAGGTGCTGCACAGTATGCCGGCTGGCAGCGTGGAGCGCATCGAGGTGGTGACGAACCCAGGTGCGAAGTATGATGCCGAGGGCGTGGGCGGTGTGCTGAACATCATCACGAAGAAGTCTGGGCGCAAGAAGCATGAGGAACTTTCGGGCACATCGCATACCACCCTCGGAACGTGCCGCTGGGGACAGGACTTCATGCTGGGCTATGCCAAGGATAAGTGGACGGTGGACGTGAGCCTGATGGGCGAATATGAGTATCAGGGGCATAGCCCTGTAAGTAGTAAGGTGAAGCACCTCTCTGGAACCGAACCGTACACAGAATCATCAAAGATGGACACTCGCCAGCACATGCCGTTCGGTATGGGTGAACTGAACATCGGCTATCAGGTGGATTCCGTTTCGGCTGTTCATCTGGCACTCTCAGGTACACTCATGGCAATGAACGAGAAGGGGTCACCTACGTATTATTATAAAGGTGGACAGTACGGCGATGGCTTGGCATTGACGATGCTGAGCGAGTCGAAGATGCGTATGGGGTCGATGGACGGAAGTTTTGACTATCAGCGATTCTTTGGGCAGGACAAAGAGGGTAGCATGACGTTTGCCTATCAGTATTCGCTGAGCCCTAACCGCATAATCAACCGATACAACTATAATGACAAGGCATTGGCCGAGCAGTTCGGATTCTTCGATATTGACCAGGAGAGCAACGAGCGTTCGGAGAACCACAATGTGCTTGCCGATTTCGTGCTGCTTGTGGCAAAGTGGTTGAAGATAAACACGGGAACCAAATACACGGCTGACATCAATAATGGTAAGAGTTTCCGTCAGCAGCGTCATCTGGGCGCACTCTATGCCGAGGCAGAGACTGAGTATGCATGGCTGTCGGCAAAGGCAGGTCTTAGATATGAACACGTGTGGCAATCATCGCACTACAAGGATGATTCCGCTCCAGGATTCGATACTAAGAATGGCGTGCTGGTTCC
>JAZQOD010000127.1:0-9675 GCA_045627685.1 Prevotella sp.
GGTCCAGCACGCGGCGTGCCTGCTGTGCATCGACAAGGTTCATATCAATCTGACGTGGGTTCTCGATAGCGTCGAGAATGGCTGTCTTTGTAATCTCATGGAAAACAATACGGCTGGTCTTCTTCTCGTCAAGGCCAAGCACTTCGCACAAGTGCCATGAGATAGCCTCTCCCTCGCGGTCCTCATCGGATGCGAGCCACACTTTCTTTGCCTGCTTTGCCTTCGACTTGAGTTCCTGTACAAGTCGTTTCTTGTCTTCTGGTATCTCGTAATACGGCTCGAGAGTTTCCTCGTCGATACTTATTGAACGCTGCTTGAGGTCGCGCACATGTCCGTAACTTGACATCACCTTGAAATCCTTCCCCAGGAATTTCTCTATAGTTTTAGCCTTTGCAGGGCTCTCAACAATTACTAAATTCTCTTGCATAAATAGATACGGGACTTATATCCGTCCACGGTTAAATTAATCTTCTTCCATGCCGCGAGGCACGGTTTCGAAGCGCAAAGGTACATACTTTCTCGCCATACACCTTATTATATATAGAAGATTTTAATAATTTTAAGGATTTATTGATATTTTACTAAATAAGAAAAAAGCCGTTGCATTTGTTTTTGAAAAACAGTATATTAAAATGCGCGCACACTCACATACACACGCCCTCACATACGCCCTTGCGCGCACGCCTGCGCATAAATAGAAATAAGGTGGAAAAAATAGAGATCCCTCCCCAAAAGTAATTGATTATTCGAGATTTATACACAGGGAGGGTTGTACTTTTTTACCAAATAATTGTCCAATATCGTAAAAATACATCAAGATTTACGTTTTTACGGTAATTAATAGAAAAAAAAATTTTTCTTTTTGTACTTTTTTATTAATCTTGCATCTTGATTTAAAATACGTGATAGATAAATAGCCCAATTAATGTCTGTTTTTGCAATCAAACAGGCGAACTATAACCATAACCCTGGGGCAAATGCAGATTTGACCCTAACAAGCACAGAAGACTGTCAACGCAAGAAGACTGTCAGCACAGAAAGTGGTAAATAATTATGATAGTGAAAAGAACAAGAGCAATTTTATTCGCCCTGGCAATGATCGTTAGTTGCCTGATGGTGGATAGTGCACATGCACAGGTAGCACTTAAGACAAATTTCCTCTATGATGCTACCACTACACCAAACCTTGGTGTGGAAGTCGGTTTGTCCCGTAAATCTACATTCCAGGTAGTCTATGGTCTCAACCCATGGAAGTTTAATACCGTTGAGCATGGTGAGCGCAAACTCAACCACTGGCTCGTGATGCCTGAATATCGCTGGTGGACTTGTACAAAGTTCAACGGCCATTTCTTTGGTGTTCACGCTATGGGTGGCCAGTTCAACGCAGCAAATGTTGACTTCCCATTCATGCCAGGAGTATTCTTCGGTGGTGCCGACCTTATCAAAGGTCTGAAGGACTATAGCTATGATGGCAAGTATCTCGGTGGAGGTATCACCTACGGTTACCAGTGGATTCTCAACCGCCATTTCAACCTCGAGGCTGAGATTGGCGTAGGTGTTGATCACATCTGGTACAACAAGTATGAGTGTGGCGACTGCGGTCCAAAGCTCGCTGTCGGTCAGACCAACTATGCCGGTGTCACAAAAGTAGGTATCTCATTGCTTTATCTGTTCTAATTTGAAAGGAGACACATACAATGAAGAAGATTTTATCAATCATCATCCTTGCTGCTACATGTCTCAACATGATGGCAGATAACAAGAAGCATGGCATCGTTGCTGAGAATGTCAATGTAGAAGACAACGGTCAGAAGGTGTTCGCCTCATTTGATCTTGTTCTCGATGGTCTTCGCATGGGCACAAACCAGCAGTTCTTTATCACACCTTATGTAGAAGGTGCCAACGGCAGAACCGTATTCCCAACAATTCTCGTCAATGGCCGCAACATGCAGTATATCTACGAGCGTAGCGGTTTGAGCCGTAGTGTAAAAGAGGAATACCCTAATATATATAAGGTAATAAAGCGCGAGAATGGCAAGCCACAGTCTATCACATACACCGAGGCAGTTCCACTTGCTCCTTGGATGACTAATGGCGACATGACCTTCCATCTTGCCATCGACTCATGTGGTTGCGGTAAGTTCAGAGGCAACGACATTCTCGATCCTATCGTTTACGCTCCAATACCAGAGCCGGAACCAATCCCTGAGCCACTTCCAGAGCCAGAACCAGTAAGAAGATACTGCTGTTTCCACACAGCTTATATCACTCCTCCTGTAACCGAGCTTCCTGTTTCAATCCACGAGGGTAAAGCACAGGTACAGTTCGAGGTGAACCATATCGAGCTCCACACTGAGCCATACCTCTGCAAGAGCGGTCAGATTATCGACAACCGTGCTCAGTTGCAGATCATCAACGACTCTATCGCTTATGCTTTGAAGGATCCAAATGTTGAGATTCAGAGCATCAACATCTGCGGTTATGCATCACCAGAGTCGCCTTACACCCACAACGATTATCTTGCAAGCAACCGTTCACGCGTACTCGCTGAGTACCTCGGTTATCGCTATAACCTCCCTCGTGAGCGCAGCACATATAATGCTGTGACAGAAAACTGGGAAGGTTTTCGCCAGCAGGTAATGGAGGCTCACGATATCAACGAGTATGATCGCTATCAGCTCCTCGGTCTTATCGACCTCCCAGCTTACGGTCCTGCCGACTACGACGCAAAGGAGAACATCCTGAAGACCGATCCACGCTTTGCACGACTCTATCGAGAGAAGATTCTCCCTCTCTGGTTCCCTATGCTGCGTTGTACAAAGTTCACTATCAAGACTCAACTCAAGCCTACATCCGACGAGAAGTTGGCAGAGATTATCAAGACACGTCCAGAGATGTTGAGCCTCAACCAAATGTTCCGTGTTGCTCGCCTCTATCGTGAGGGCTCTTACGAGTTCAACCAGACCTTCGAGACAGCACTCCGTTTCTATGCTGACGATCCAATTGCCAACCTCAATGCAGCCATCGTGGCTATCAATGAGCAGGACTATGAACTTGCAGCCCGTTTGCTCGTGAAGGCAGGCGACAGCCCAGAGGCAGAGAACGCTCGTGGTATCGTTGCAGCCCAGAATGGAGATTACGAGTCGGCTTTGGAGCATTTCATCATGGCTACTCCTCTCCCAGAGGCAAAGTACAACAGAATCGAACTTAAAAATAATAAATAAACTCAATTATTAATTCTTTAACAAAACACATTTAATTAGTTATGAAAAAGCAATTTTTCTTTTCTATGCTTGCAGCCGCAATGCTCGTAGGCTGTAGCAGCGAGGAAGTTGTCAACGAGAAATTCGACAACAACTACCATTTCGCAGAAGGTCAGGCTGCTTACATCACTCTCGGTATTGCAATGCCAGGTGATGCAGGTACTCGTGCAAACGACGACTTCAGCGATGGTGCAGCATCTGAGTACGAAGTAAAGAGCGGTCACCTTGTACTCTTCAAGGGTGCTACTGAGGCAACTGCAACTCTCTTTGGTGATTATGACATCTCTGAGGCTCTCAAGTTCTCTTTGGAGGAGGCAAATAATCAGATTACTTCTACAAGCCAGAAGCTCGTTCAGGAGATCAAGGCTCCTTCGCTTGGTAATTCAGATAAGCTCTATGCTTACGTAATTCTTAACGACAAGAATAACGCTACTGGTATTGCTTACACACCAGGTATGGTATTCTCTTCATTCAGCAAGCAGGTTCTCAAGGCTATCGGTATTGCTAACGAGAATGCAGGTTTCGGTGCACAGAATGCAGCTGGTCTTGTAATGACAAGCGTTCCTCTCTCACCAACAAAGGGTGGTACACAGGCTGCAGAGGGCACTCCTTTCACTCTCACTCCAATCCAGGCATCAGCAGTTTATTCTTCAAAGGCTGAGGCAGAGGCTGGTGACAAGGTGGCTTGCTGCTATGTAGAGCGTGCTGCTGTTAAGGTTGAGGTTAAGGTTAACGAGATTGAAGACCCAGCAAACAAAACTCTCAAGATTGGTGAGGTTGCATGGGCTCTCGGTAACGTAAACAACGACGCTTCAGGTTACTACAACACTCGTCAGTTCGATGGCGCTTGGATGCCATTCTTCAACGCAGAGAACAACACTTCTACAACAAAGTATCGTTTCGTATGCGCTGCTCCTCTCTTTGCACAGGATCACATGGAGGGTTATCGTACATACTTCGGTAAGGACGTTAACTACGATGGTAACAATGGCCTCGTAAATTCACAGGTTACAGCTTACGATCTTGCTAACAACGGTGTTACTTACACATACGAGAACACATTTGATGAGAACAACCAGATCTATGCTAACACTACATTCGTAGGTCTCAAGATTATCCTCAACGGTGGTGAGACATTCTACACAATCAAGGGCGCTGACAATGAGGCTCTTACAGAGGCTGCTCTTAAGAATAAGCTCGCTGAGAGAATCGACCTCCAGGTTGGCGATACTTACATCCAGCCACTCGTAGCTGAGATCGAGGCTGCTCTCAAGGCTAAGCTTGGTACAGACGCAACAGCTACATTCAAGCTCAACCACAACGTAGTTCTTGGTGCAAAGAATGAGTTCAACCAGCTTACTTACTCTGATGTTCTTGTATTGGCTGACGTTACAGGTACAACAGTAGCAGAAATCAACGCTCTTGTACTTGCAAGCGGTAAGACAGTTGCTCAGACTCTCGCAACAGACCTCGTTACACTCGTAACTCCTGAGGTTGCTACAGAGTACACTGACGGTGTAACTTACTATGCTACACGTATCGCTCACTTCGGTGAAGCTGAGACACCTTGGAACGCAGGCGAAGAGGCTTACAACAACTACGAGCTGATCTATCCAATGAATGGTGGTATCTACGGTTCTAACCGTGCTAACGCATGGCTCGGTCGTTGGGGTGTTGTTCGTAACAACTGGTACACAATCCAGGTTACTGGTATCAAGGGTATCGGTGATGCTACTCCTCTCAACTACGACGGAGAGGCTAAGGGTCCTAATGGTGACACTCCTGGTGATACTCCAGATGATAACCCAGAGCCAAAGTACTACATCTCTGCTCACATCCATATCACTCCATGGGTTAAGCGTTTGCAGAACGTAACTCTCTAATCTGAATCTCATTTAATCAACAATACTGGCGTGGTGCTTGCACCATCAGGCACCACGCCTTTTACCCATCCCCCCAATTATTAATTAAAAAATCAATGAAGCGTTTTCATCTATTCATAACAGCCACAGTATTCATGTGCATCGCAACAATGCTTGGAGCTTGCACAATGATGGAAGAGGAAGATCGTTCAGACTGTCCTTCAGGACTCTATGTGAACTTCGTCTACGACTACAACATACAACGAGCTGACATGTTCAAGGATCATGTCGGTTATGTGACTGTGTATGTATATGACGAAAACGGCAAGAAGGTTGCAGAGAAGAGCATAGGCAATGTTAACGGCTATACTCCACTCAACGATTACGGCTACCCAATGCATTTCTCAGAACAGGAACTGCCTACAAACCATCAGTACCGTCTGCAGGCTGTTGCAATGCAGAAGGATTGGGATGATGCTCTTCATTCAAGAGGTGCAAAATATCGCCGTTCAACTGTAAACCATCAGTACGACCTTACCATTGCTCTCGACCATGATGCAACACCTATACCTGGAACTTCGGTTGTAGGTCCTCACGCAGTGAGCGATGCAGCTCCACTCGATACCCTTTGGCAGACTCTTAAGGTTTTGCCTCAGGAACCATACTACGGATACGAGGAAAAGGCACCTCTTAAAACAACAGCCCCATATTCCATTTATCCATTGGAAGACCAGATGGTAACACTCAAGGAAGGCTATGCCACATACGCTACCATCTCACTCATTCGTGATACGAAACATCTCAACCTCACGATTCATCAAATCGACGAACCAGCGGACATCTACGCTTCAGATTTCGAGGTTACCATTGTTGATGACAATGCAACTCTCTCTTTCGACAATAGCGTAATTCCATCAGATTCGCTTCAATATACTCCATACGCTACATGGACCACTACATTCGGTGAAAACGGACTTGGAATAGAATACGGTCCACGCCCTAAGGCAGTCGATAACACCGATGTGATATCTCGCGCTGCACATTACGACTTGATGTTCAACCGTCTGATGTTCAACAACAATAGCGAAAAGTCAGCAAAACTCTGTATTCGCAATCGTAACACCGGAAATATTGTTGGTTACTTCAATCTTCCTTATATGCTTGCAGAAGGTCGCACAGCATGGGAACTCTACCACTACACCCCACAGGAATATCTCGACCGTGAGTACAACTACAAGCTCGAGCTCTTCCTTATGGAAGGCAAGTGGAAGTACATGGATATCCACATCGATGTGCTCTCTTGGACAAGACGTCTTCAGAACACCGAACTGTAATCAAGGAATTTTTTAATAACGAAATAAACAGGTGGTAGAAACCCACATCACTATAGAAATGAAAAAAATCGTATCCATAATAAAGTTAGCATTATCCTTTGCCCTTGCTATCGGCTTCGCAGCTTGTAGCATGATGGAGGTCGAGGATAACCAGCTCACTGGTGGAAATGGAGGAGATAATGGAAATGGTGAAGAAGGTTCTTTCCTCATCCTTAATTTCAGCACTGCCACTCGCGCTACCAATCACCCATTTGGTGGTGAGTATGGCGATGGCTTAGAGAAGGGCCATTACTTTGAGAACAAGGTAGATAACCTTTGTTTCTTCATATTCAACGATAACGACAAGAAATTCACTGAAGCATCAGACGAAACACCAATAAAATTCAAACAGTATATCGGTAATATTGCCTACAACGGAACTGACGAAGACTATCAATCGGAGAAATTCCGTCTTGAGAAGTATCACCCATACAGAGGTGACCGTGTTGTAGTGGTAATCAATGTTGGAGATGTAACTGCTGGAGTTAATAAGATTGGCGATCTTCGTAATGCTACTATCACTAAGGAACAAACATGGCGATCGGCCAACCTGATTAGCAACTACGATAGCTTCGCAATGTCATCATGCACCGATGATGGAAATTCTGGCAATGTAGAAGTAAACCATAAGGGAACATACGATGATCCGTTTGTTGCTTACGCTGAAGTAGAGCGCATTGCAGCACGCATAGACTGGGTACTTCCTACTGATGCGGGCAATAATCCGACAATCGACCCTGTTTATGGAGCGAAATACGAAACCGACGGTACAGAAGGTGTTGCAGGTTCTCTCTACATCACAGACATTCGCATGGTCAATGAGAACCAGAAGCCAACATATCTCATCCGCCGTATCGCCAAGGAGGTAAACCCACTTAGCGATATTAAATGCATGGGTAAGGTTACACTCAACACCAAGGAACTTCCTAACCAGTATGTCGTAGAACCTCTCACTGAGCAGAAGCACTCAGGTGTTGACTTCACTGAAGAAATGCTTACCGATTGGTACGGGGCATCAAGATTCAGTGAGTCAAAGAATCCTGAGACATTCTTCCCTACAGGAGATTTATACAAAGTAGGATTTAACGCTGCAGATACAAAGCGTTTCAAGGCAAGCTGGCTAACAGAGGAAATGGATACATGGTGTTACACAGTGGGCTACACCATGGAGAATACAATGGATAAGTCTGTAGCCGACAATTCCGACCTACGAACAGGTGTTCAGTTGAAGTGTACTTTTGTTCCAAAGGATATCTATGTATACCCAACGGACACTCGCGAACTTACAAGGCTCACTGATGATGACAAATATCAGCCAGGTCGCTCATTCTGCTATCTCGAGCATAAGGATCCAAGCAAATCGTTGTTCTTCGAAACACAAAAGGATTGCGAACGATACTTAGCTGCAAACATCGCAGATTACAATGTAGACGACTATAAAATCCTGAATTACGTAGATGGCGTCTGCTACTATTATATATGGTTGAAGCATGCAGCATGCGATGATCCAAATGACTCGGGTAAATACCCAATGGAGTATGCAATAGTACGCAACAACATCTATCGCATCAAGATTGAAAAGATTCTCCACCTTGGTACCGTAGAACCAGAAGATCTCAAGTATGAGCTTATCAAGGTACGTCAGTGGAATCTCCGCGAACAGCCGGAAATCAAACTGTAAAAAAGTAAAGGCAAAAGAACAACAATGAGACGATATATATTATACATAGGTATATTGCTGAGCACGGTCTTAACTTCTTGCTCTGTTGTTGACCGTCCAGAAGACGACAATGACAACGACTATGGTAAGACTGTTACCGTTAGCGGAACTATCATGACTCGTGCCACAGGAACAGCAGAAGCCGCTGAGACCGATTACGAGCTCATCAACGACTGGTGGGTATTGTTTGTTGACGGTTCAGGAAATATCGTCAAATATCTTGATAGAGCCTCAGCTACTGGCTATACCGATGCTGTTGAAAGAGAAGGATTCTTCCTTGAAATCGCTTCTGGTAAATATACTGCCTACTCTTTTGCCAATATCTCACGCGATGCTGTCGAGGCAGAAACAAAGCTTCAGTTTAGAGAGAACCAGAAAATGCCAAATATCGATGCTGTGAATTTTGGTATCGCAAAGGTAATTGAGAACGGTCATAATTTTGCCGGAAACAACAAGCAAATCCCTATGACGGGCAAACAGGTCGTTACATTCCCATCAAAGGGTGCTGCCGATATAGAGCTTGAGGTTATCCGTATGGTTGCAAAACTGGAATTCCGCTATCGTAATGCTTCTACAAAAAATATCACAATCAACAGTATCACTATCCAGCAGAACAATCTTACCGAGATTCCACTCTTACCAAATTATACATATCTTGGCAACGGATGGCCTGTAGATGCAACTGATGGAGCCAGTGCTACTCTTGATTCAAGATATACTCGCAACATAGGCGCAAATATCGTTCCATCAACATCGTCTGCCACTCAGTTCACTGACAAGTTCTACATGATTGAGCACCAGGCAAAATTTGTACCTGCAAAACGTTTCACTATCAAGCTCAATATCACTCGTGAGGGTCAGGCTCCAGAAGATCTTTACGCAATGACAGATAACCTCGAGTCTTTCTATCGCAACGACCATGTTGTTATTCCTATTGTGTTCAGCGACTACGCTATCGATATTGATGTAAACTTCTACCCACCAATCGGTGGCTATCCAGCAGTTATCATCAATAACGACAAGGACGACTTCTATTGTGAGTTTGCCACACAGGGTAATTTCGTTATCCGTCCGAAGGTGGAGGATGCATCAAACGGTCATAAGCTGATCTATAACAACGGCAATCCTTACTTCACATACGAGTTGAAGTCTGTTGATAATACTGACATTTTCAGCATTGCACCTCATATTGAAGCAGAGACAGGTGAGTTGTTAGGATGCCTCAATACCAATCAGGGTATGTCCTGTGTTACCATTGAGGTTACCGTACATAATGGAACCTCAGCATCTCTGAGTTACGAACGAAAAATTTATATAATCCGTAAGAATAAATAAAGAACGGAATAAGATATAGCCACTATGAAATATCTTTCTCAATACATACACTCCATTATCCTTTTACTCGCTCTATTTATTAGTAGCCATTCAATGGCTTGGAATGCGAACTACAACTCCAC
>JAZQOD010000128.1:0-16203 GCA_045627685.1 Prevotella sp.
AACCTTGCTGGTCAGAAGGTTTCAAAGGCTGGTCGCGGTATCTACATCATCAACGGCAAGAAGGCCGTTCTGAAGTAAAAATATAACAAACTACAATTTCTATGAAGAAAACTTTTCTATGCTCTCTTGCTATTGCAGGAAGCATGTTCTTCCCTACAACCGCTTTGGCACAGCTCACTGCTGTGACCAAGGCGGGCAATGCTCCTGCAGAAGTTACTGTCAGTGAGCAGCAGAATGAGAACGGACTGAAGAAAGTCAACAGCAAGGTTCTCAGCGAGCGTGCCGACAAGGTTGCAAAGCAGATGCGAAAGGCTCAGAAGCCTAACCGCATTCCTGCACTGCCAGCATACGCCGACATGCCTCTGCTCTATGCATACAACTACATGGACAATACATGGTTGACAGTATCAAAACTCGGCGACCATATCTTCTCTTTCCATCCAGGTGAGATCATCACCTACAATGCTGAGACACCTGCTCTCAACATCGACACTCCAATGGCAGCATGCTATGCCAATGGCAATTTCTACTTCTTTGACTCTGCACTCATCGACGATGACAAGGTGGAAGCCGTAATCACTGGTTACAATGCCACCACATGGGAGAAGGTTCTTGAGACAACCCACATCGGCGACTACTCATGGGATTACTACTTCCGTCAGGTTGCTGCCTACGATGCAGAGACTGGTCTCATCTACACCGTAACATGGGGTGACGGCAAGCCTCTCATGGCTATCAACCCTGTCACTCTTGAGACAAGAAAGATTGGCAAGACCGGCAATATCTTCGCGCAGGACCTTTTCTTTGTAGGTTCTGAGCTCTACATGATTGGTGACGGCACACCAGGCAGTCTCTACAAGGTGAACAAGGAGAACGGCTCTGCAACACTGGTTGGTACTATCGACCCAGGTTTGAGCGTATCGACAATGGCACAGTCGGCATTCACTGACCCATCAACAGGCATCACCTACTGGGCTGTATCCGACTACTACACACTGGAGTCGCAACTCTGCACCTTCGACGTAAACTCGACAGAGGACAACTTCGGATTGCAGACTATTGCCGACTTCCCTGGCGATGAGCATTTCCTCGGTCTTTACATTCCTTATGTAGTGGCTGACGCTCCTGGTGCAACAACCCAGAACAAGTTCGAGAACGGTGTTGTGTCATGTGTTGCTCCAACAAAGACATACTCTTCTGGTCAGAACCTCACAGGCAATGTCACCGTTGTCTTCACCATCGACGGCGTTGCTACCGAGAAGACTGCCGCTCCTGGTGCTGTTGTGACATACGAGACAGCTCTTGCTGATGGTGCACATGTAATCTCTATCATTGCCAAAAACGCACAGGGCAACGGTCCTGAGCGTCGTTTCTCGGCTTTCGTTGGCGAGGATCAGCCAGGCGTTGTCGAGAACCTCAGCTTCAACATCGGCGGAAATACCGCTCGTCTGTCTTGGACAAAGCCTACAACATCCGTTCATGGCGGTCCGGTAGATGATGCCAAGCTCAACTACACCATCGTGCGTTATCCTGACGAGGCAGTAGTGGCAACAGGTCTTACCGAGTGTTCATACACCGAGACAGTGCCTGAGACACGCGACCACTACTCTTACGAGATTATCTCTTACGCAGGCGACATCAAGGGTTCTTCGGCATTCACAGAGGCTCTCCCTGGTGGTTCTATCTATCAGGTGCCTTTCACTGAAGATTTCCTCACTGCCGACGACTTCGCTACATTCAAGGTTATTGATGCAAACAATGACCAGCACACTTGGTCGTACACAGAGATCAGCCAGTGCGCAACTCTCCTTGGTAACGGTGTCACAAATCCTGAGACTGGCTTCGTTGCTACAAACAACGACGACTATCTCATCTCTGCTCCTATCGAACTGAAGGCAGGCGTTGACTATCGTGTTGACTTCGACCTTACCCAGTTGGGCAACAACGAGAACCTGCGTATTCTTCTTGGCAAGACTCAGAACATCACTGGCAATGAGACGCTTATCAAAGAGGAGTATATCCACTGGCAGGACTACTATACTATGACCTCTCTCCTCGATGTTGAGGAAGATGGTCTGTATCATCTCATCCTGCATTCCAACACTAAGGGCAACAGTTCTATCATGCACCTTGAGGATATCAAGATGACTATCGAGGGTGCACATGCCGGTCCGGCTGCTGTTGAGAATCTCACAGCCACAGCTGGTGCCAAGGGTGCTATCGAGAACACTATCACATTCAATGCTCCTACAACAACCTACAAGGGCGAGGCGCTCGACAACCTGACAAAGATTGCTATCTTCAAGGGCGAGGATATGCGTCATCCTGTAGCAGTGTTCGACAACCCAGCGAAGGGTGCCGCTATCAGCTGGAACGACCCAGCACCTGAGGCTGGCGCACAGAACTTCAGCGTTGTTGCATACAACGAGGCTGGTCAGGGTAAGACTGCCGTAGTGAAGAACTGGCTCGGTATTGATGTGCCTGCCGCTCCTACATCTGTTCATGCTTACCAGAACGCTGACTTTACTGCAGCCTTCACATGGGATGCTGTAACTGAGGTGGGTGCTCATGGTGGATATGTTGACACTTCGGCAGTGAAGTATCGCGTGATGAAGTACAACAGCATGGACTGGTCGAATCCATGGCCTGTCAGTGTTGACAACATTGATGGCACAGAGGCTGTCGATGGTAGCGTAGTGGCTTGGGATAGCGACAAGTATCCTTATCAGAAGGTTTATAACTTCTGCATTGCTGCTTTCAACGAACTGGGACAGTCGGAGGCTGTGCAGACTCATGTGACTATCGGTCACCCATACAGCCAGCCATATACAGAGTCGTTCAAGGGTGGCACCAACACAACCACTCCATTCACTCTCTATGCTGACTCGTATTACTATGCATGGGATGTAGTTACAGGCGACGGTCTCTCTGTAAAGCCTTACGACAACGACGGCGGTATGATGCAGTTCACATACATCCAGCCAGAATCGAACACACAATATATAGAAGGTCCACGCGTGTACGTGAAGGATAGCGACAACTCTGAACTGTCATTCTATATGTGGCACGGTTTCGAGGCTGAGGAAGACGAGGCAAAGCTCATCGTTCTCATCAACCCTGACGACAAGGGATTCGAGGTGGCTGGTGAGTTCGACTACAACATCGGCTTCAAGGGCTGGGCTCGCCACTCGGTGAAGCTCCCTGCAAATGTCAACAACATCACCTATGCTTTCGCTGCTGACGCTATCGACGCTTCGGCTTCTATCTTCGTTGACAAGATTACTGTTGAGCAGGGTGTTGCAGAGTCAATGGTTCTCGCTGGTTTCTCTGCTCCAAAGCGTGTGCAGAACGGTAGCAACATCAAGGTGAACGTTGCTGTTTCGAACTACGGCCAGAACACCACCGGCGACTACACCGTTACACTGACACGCAATGGTGAGGCGTTCGACACATTCAATGGTTCTGCCCTCAAGCAGAACGCAGTGAAGAACATTGCATTCAACATTCCAACAACCATCGCTGACGCTACAAAGACCTATACCCTGGCAGCAGAACTGACATACGCTGCCGACAGCAAGACCGATGACAACAAGTCGGAGGATGTTCAGGTTTATGTAGCTGGTGTTCCTTATCCAAGCGTTACTGACCTTGCCGGTGAAACAGCCGAGGACGGTAAGGTGACACTCACATGGACAAAGCCTAACGCATTGTTCAATGATGACATCTGCGATGATATCGAGGATTATGAGGACTTCATCATCGATGGTATCGGCGACTGGACAACATACGATGGCGACGGTAACATACCTGTTTACTTCGGTGGTCCTGAGATTCCAAACTGTTTCGAGCCACAGGCTTGGCAGGTATGGAGCCCAGAACCTGCTGGCTACAGCACAGAACGCTTTGACGTGCTGACAGCTCACTCAGGCAACAAATATCTGGCTGGATGGGCTTCGTCGGATGGTGTATCTGAACTTCTCGAAAACGATGACTGGCTCATCTCTTGTGATGTACTCGGTGGCACCGACGTGAGCTTCTGGGCTCGTAACCCTATCGAGGGCACTGCTCCTGAGGTTATCGAGGTTCTCTACTCTACCACCGATGATGATCCAACAAGCTTCGAGGTTATTGACTGCATCAGCATCGAGGGTACAACAGCATGGATTAACAACATCTGCACTCTGCCTACTGATGCGAAGTTCTTCGCTCTGCGCAATGCAGGAAAGAAACCTGGTGGTAACGCAAGTCGCACTGTGGTATTTGTAGATGACATCACCTACACCCCACTCTTTGGCACCAAGTCTGAGCTTGAATTGAATGGCTATAAGGTTTATCGTGACGGTGTGCTCCTTGGCTCTACTGCAGATGCTACCTTCGTTGACATGGCGGCTCCTGCCGGCAATCATGTTTATCAGGTTACTGCCAACTGGGTGAAGGGTGAGTCGGTGCTCTCTAACGAATACAACTCAGAGCTTGTGAATGGCGTAACTTCGTACGAATACGAAAACGAAGACGAATACGACGTTTACAATGTTGCTGGTCAGAGGGTAAACGGCGGCTATCGCGGTATCGTTATCAGAAAAGGTAAGAAGACGGTATCTAAGTGAAAAGTTAAAAGTTAAGAGTTAAGAGTTAAAAGTGAAAAGTGAAAAATTATAATTACCAGTTTCCACTTTTGGTTTTCGTCTTCGTGTTCGTTTTCGTTAGCACTCATGCCATCCCGGCTTGGTACGGTGTGATGCAACACACTCAGGAAGACGGAACAACAATTAACTATCGTATTATGGGTGATGAGCATGGACACATGCTCGTCACCCTCGACGGTTACGCTCTTGTCATGGACGGACAGTCGCTCTGCTATGCCGAAGCCTCTCCCCAGCCCTCTCCTGAAGGAAAGGGAGACCATCCGAAGAAGGGGAAGGGAGAAGGCGAAAGCGGTTGCGGTGTCAGGCTTGTAAGCACGGGTGTGATAGCTCACAATGCTGAGATGCGCTCTGATGTAGAGGAGAATTTAGCGAAAGCGAAAGCGAATACGAGAGCGCAAACGGGGATGAAGCATCTACTCAACATCGATGGTTTTCCTACGACGGGTGAGATGCACGGACTTATCCTGCTTGTGAACTTCGCCAATGTGAAGATGCTGGAGAAGCACACCGTGGAGGTGTTCGATCGCAAGATGAACGAAGAAGGGTGTACGCTCTACAATGCTACTGGTTCGGCTCGCGACTATTTCATTGATCAGTCGTGGGGACAGTTCCAGCCTACATTCGATGTTTGCGGTATTATCGAGCTGGACAATAACTTCAGCTACTACGGCCATAACAACGGCTTTGGTCAGGATGATACGGCGCAACTGATGATTAAGGAGGCTTGTGAGAAGGCTCACGACCAGATGGGAGTGGACTTTTCGAAATATGACTACGACAACGATGGTTATGTGGACTTCGTATATGTGATCTTCGCTGGCTATGCAGAGAGCTATGGTGCTCCGGCTGAGACTATCTGGCCTCATGCTTCAAACCTTGAGGCTTACGGCATCAACCTGGAACTTGACGGAAAGAAGGTTGATAAGTATGCTTGCTCAAGCGAGTTGAAATACAACTCAGGCGAGACGATTGAGGGTATCGGCACTTTCTGTCATGAATTCTCGCATGTGCTGGGATTGCCTGATGCTTACAATGTGCGTAATGCTGGCGACCCACAACTGGGACGCTGGGATGTGATGGATCAGGGCAACTACAACAACGAGTCGAATACTCCTGCTTCATATTCTGCATACGAGCGTAAACAGGTGGGATGGATGGATTTCACTCCTCTTGAGGAGCCACAGAGGGGCGTAGAACTGAAGGAGCTGAACGAGAACCGCTCGGCTTACATCATCACGACAAAAGACGATAATGAGTTCTTCACTCTTGAGAATCGCCAGCAGGTGGGCTGGGACAAGTATCTGCCTGGTCATGGTCTGATGGTTTTCCATGTGGAGTTCGAACGTTCGATGTGGGAGGCAAACGGTGTCAATGCCGGCATCTACCCTCGCTACGACCTTGTAGAGGCTGACGGCACACAGGGCACCGGAGCAGCTTCGGATCTGTTTCCTGGCACGGATAATGTCACCTGCCTCACGGACTTCTCTACTCCAAACATGCTGATGCACGATGGTACTCCTGTTGGTAAGGGATTGACGCATATAAACGAAAACGAAGTCGATGGTGGTGGACTGCGTGTTGTGACCTTCAACTTTATGCATGAACGACTTGCCACTCCTGTTGCCCTCGAGGCTACAGAGGTGACTGCTAATAGTTTCGTTGCTAACTGGGAAGGGGTTGATGATGCATTGGGCTACCGACTTATCATCAACGAGGATATACCGGAAGAGGAGCAGGTCATCATACTGGACGAAGATTTCTCTGGGATGGTGAAGGGCGAATATCCTTACTCTGACTATATTCCACTGGAAAACCTGGATGACTATACTGTCCACAGTGGCTGGACTGGTACTGATGTCTATGAATGTGGCGGAATGATTCGTCTGGGTAGTTATGGAGTGAGCGGCAACCTCACTTCCTACGCTTTCAACGCGAATGAGAACGAACCGCTCACTATTGCATTCACTGCCCAGAGCTATACCGGCAAACAAGTGGCGTTTACATTGGATGTGATAGACGACGATGACGATAACGTGTATCATAGGAGTTCATTCAAGGTGAAGAAGACTCCTACTGAGTTTGTTGTTCACATCGCAGAGCCTTGTGCTTCTTCACGACTGGTATTCAATACGGAAAACGAACGTCTATTCATAGACCGTATCAGGGTTCTTCGCTCTGATATTCCGGATGAGGAGGTGTGGAACATCACTACTGGACAACAGGTGGTGGAGATATGGTATGACGATGACGAAGGCTGTTGTTATCTCGTGGAGAATCTCAAGCCGAAGCGTACTTACCACTATGCGGTACAGGCTCTGAACGATGAGCCTCTCATGCAGTCGGACATGAGCAACGAGATTACTGTTACCACTCTTGAGGACATTAACAATGGAGAAATGGGTGGAGTAAAAATTGCAAATGGTAAATGGTCAAATTGTAAATGGTATAATGTATTGGGGCAGCGTGTCAATGCTAACCACAAGGGTATCATCATCACTAACGGCCGAAAGATTTTAGTGAAGTAAAATGCACTCTCGAACATCAATATAATTAAAGAAGGAACCTGCTGCTGTAGGTTTCTTTTTTTATGAATTCAAAAGGCAGAAACAATCAATTTGATTTATTTTTGGTGGTTTGATTATATTTTTGTAACTTTGTTGGCGTAACTTCGTACGAATACGAAAACGAAGACGAATACGAAAGTAAAAAAAACAAAGAATATATGAGAAAGATATTTACTCTTATAGCATTTATTGCCGTTTGCATGGGTGCAATGGCACAGTCAACAATGGTGGTTACCAAAAACGATGGTACACAGTTGAAAATCAAGGTGGCTGATATTCAGGATGTGACATTCCCTGATGATAACAGTGCTGATGTGAACATCAACTACTACACCAAATACTGGCTCCACCCTGAACAGTGGATGCAACTCGACGTTGTATGCTACCAGAACGACGAAGAGGTGGTGCTGCCTATGGAATGGGAATCGACCGACGAGAGTGTGGCAACAGTGAACCGTAGCGGTATGGTGACTGGTGTGGGCGATGGTTCATGCCAGATCATCGTGAAGGCTGGTGGTTCGCAGGCGAGCATTGAGGTGAACGTGGTGACCGAACCGATGCTCGAACTTGAGGTGACAAACATCGGCAACCGCTCATGCAACTATTCCATCACTCCTAAGAACAGCAGCATTCGCTATTACAGCAATATGCGAATACAGAGCGGAGATTACAGTGTGGACAACTTCGACCAGTACGGCAGTGAGGAGCAGAACATGCTCCACTTCACCTACGACTGGTATAAATATGTGGCCGACATCTATGGTGGTACATGGCAGGAATACATGAACACACCGGGTATTCTCTCAACGGGTGTAGAGTCGGGCACCAGCGAAGATTATTACAGTGCTCTCACTCCTGGCGAGACTTATTGCTTCTATGCCTTCGGTCTCGACGAGGAAGGAAATCTCTCGACTCCTGTCGAGGTGAAGAAGTTCACTACAACAAAGCCAGAGTGGAATGACGACCTTACTTTCGAATGCGTGATAAACAGCATCAGCAAGGAGGATGCAACATTCACCATCACTCCATCTGACCCGACAACGCCTTACTTCGTGAATGTACAGCGCGAGTCGTATGTACAGTGGTATATCGACAACGACCAGATGAACGAAATGGCAACTCAACTTGCTGACTCGTTCTCACCATCGATGTATCCTGAGGCTTATTGTCAGGGAACAGTGACACGCAGTGCACTGGACTTCCTGAGCAGCGTCCGTAAGAACAACGACTATTATGTCATCGTGTTCGGCTATAACAACGGTCAGACTTCGGATGTGCAGGTATTCAGGTTGCCGTTTACGGAGCAGTAAGGAGACCCTCCGACCCCTCCCATCCTCCCCCGAGGGGAGGAGCTTTAATAGCCTCAGAGGGCGGAGGTTAAATCGTTAATTTGTTAATTCAATATAATATGAGAAAACTAATCATTTCGGCAGTAGTGCTGATGTCGGTGGGATTTGCTCAGACGGCGAGCGCACAACGCGGTATCACCGTCTATGCGAAAGGCTCCGACACTCCTATTGCAGAGGCTGCATTCACACAGGTGAAGAGCCTCACATTCCAGATGCCATCAGTGGTGATGATAGCCGCCGATGACTCAGAGTTGCAAACGCTCGATATCAAAAACCTCGATCGTATCGTAATAACCGAGGATGTGGCTACCGACATTAAAGAGGTCAACGCAAACGTAAACGAAAACGAAAACGTTTACAATGTTGCTGGCCAGAAGGTTAACGGCAGTTACCGTGGTATCGTCATCAAAAACGGAAAGAAATTTATTGTAACACCAAAGAATTAAAAGAATCAAGATTATGAAGAAGATATTTACTATATGCTTGATGCTCGTTGCGGGCGTCGTAATGTCATTCGCTCAGACAAACCCAGAGCGCGTTATCATCACCACAACAACCGGCCAGCAGATAGGTGCTTTGGCTGATCGCGTTGTCGATATCACTTTCCCTGTTATCGAAGGCCGCGTAGCTTGCGATCCAGAGGTTGTCAGTGTTGCCGACGATGGTGCTGTCACCGTAAACCTCACTCGTACAGAGAATTGCCAGGCATTCAAGTTCACAGTTCTCTCTGACGCTGATAAGGCTTGGTATCAGGGTGACCGTATGGTTGAACTCATCGACAAGTACGGTTCACAGGCTTACGCACAGGATTTCGCTAACGCTACCATCAACGGCGTTGAGACAAAGCCTGGCACAACATACTGGATTGTAACCCTCGGTTACGACATCTACAACATCCCTTGCGAGGTAGCAGAGGTTTCATATACCACTCCTGTTGTAGGTCTTGTTGGTAACCCACAGGTTGACATGACCGTTACTGGTACAACAACCGAAACCTTCAGCCTCCACTTCGAGCCAAACGCTGACTGCTCACGCTACTATTTTGTTGCAGGCGAGACTGGTTCGCTCGAGAGCCAGTATCAGATGTTTGCTGCATGGATGGGCTTCACCTGCTTCGAGGATATGATTCAGAGTTGGGGTATTGAATACACTGGTGCCCAGGATTACACATACACTGGCATGGCTCCTGGTACAGAGTACGAGGTATTCATCCTCCCTCTCGATGTGAACGGCACAAACGGTCAGTATCAGAAGTATTACGCTACAACAGCCACACAGGGTGGAACCGGCGAGGCTCATGTTGACGTAACTCTCGGTGCTTACGAGATGACCGAAGGCTGGTGGGACAACGATGTTATGGGCTATGTGTCAAAGCCTTCGCAGATGATTACCTTCACTCCTGACGAACAGACATCATGCTATCGCTATTCGGTAGTGCTCAAGGAGAACTACGAGATGGATCCACAGATGTGGCAGGACGAAACAGCAAAGGACAACAACCCTGATATGCCTTACGCTAACTGGTATCAGTACAGCACCTTCACCACCGACTTCCAGATTGACCCAGGTGTAGAGTATGTAGTGCTCACTGCTGCAAAGAACGCTGCCAACGAGTGGGGACCAGTGGATGTTCATTACTACACCACTCCACAGCTCGAGACTACTGTTCCATACGCTCCTTCACAGAAGATTGCTGAGCGTAAGCAGCCTTCACAGAAGGTTCTCGCTGACCAGAAGGGTGTTGCTCCACGCAAGTTGATGAACCGCGCTGCCGGCATCAGACTCGTGAAGTAACAACTCGCAGAAAACTGTATTCCATACAATATCATTAAGGGTGCCCCACTGTGGGCATCCTTTTTTTTGAATATTATTTTGTGGTTTCATTCATTTGCATTATCTTTGTAGAATAAAAACCAAAACCTGAAACAATGGCAAAAGAAACGTTCTATAACATATTCCGTCAGTTGAATAAAATACCAAGACCATCACACCACGAAGGGCGTGTGGCGGACTTCCTGTGTCAGTTTGCCGAAGACCACGGACTGAAATACCGTCGCGATGAGCATAACTGCGTTGTTATCGAGAAACCAGCATCACCTGGATGTGAGAATGCCGAACCAGTGGTAATCCTCAACCACATGGATATGGTATGTGTAGCGAACGACGGTTACCTGAGAGACGGCAGACCGTTTGACGCACTGACCGATGAGATACGCCCTGTGGAATACGAGGAAGACGGAGCACGATGGATGCGCGCCGAGGGCACTTCCCTTGGTGCTGACAACGGTATCGGACTGTCTATGGCTCTGGCAATCCTCGCCGACGACTCACTGGTGCATCCGGCATTGGAGGTTCTCACCACAACCAACGAAGAGGATGGCATGGACGGAGCAGAAGGATTGAGCACCGATTTCATCAAAGGCAGGAAGGTGATAAACCTCGACTCGGAGGCCTACGACGAGATAACCGTCGGTGCTGCTGGTGCTTGTCTGCAAGTGGGACACTGGATTCTAAAATTCAAGCCAACACCTGCGGGAAACAAGTGCTTCAAGATAAGAATCGACGGCGGTCTGGGTGGTCATTCGGGTGTTGACATCAACAAAGGACGCTGCAACTGCAACAAGGCTCTCACTGCTCTCATCGCCGAGACATTCATCGACGACTACAGGGACTTCACCGACGACTTGAGGGTTTGCTCCATCCAGGGCGGTACGGCGAACGCTTCTATCGCCTCATGGGCAGAGGCTGTGGTGACAATTTCTGAAAAGAATGTGCACATATTGGAGGCAGCCATTGATGAATGGAAGGAAATACTCTATGACAAATATCACGACACCGATGCCGGCATCACACTACGATGTGAAGAAACCGAACCAGTAAGCGAGTATATTGCTGACTTCGGACGTCCGTTGTGGTTCATCGCACGACTACCGTTCGGCGTATGGGAGATGCGCAAGGATATGCCTGACACCGTACTGACGAGCAATAACATCGGTGTGATAGCAATGCAGGGCAAAGACCTTACCGTGTCGTGCCACACTCGTAGTTTTGACGGCGATGAACAATACATATTGAGCAGCATATGTCATGACCTGATGATTTCGGGCTATGCCGACGATGTAGAAGAACTGATGGACACCGGTGCGTGGATGGAAAAAGAAGACTCACCACTGCTGGAACTCACCTGTAAGACATTCAAGGATGTGCTGGGCTTTGAGCCAAAGAAAGTGGCTATGCACTTTGTGCTCGAGGCAGCATACTATGTGGAGAAATATCCGGGAATAGAAATGGCATCGATTGGTCCGAAGATTATCGAACCACATTCCACCTCGGAGCGCGTGAATCTCGACACTGCCGATAACATATGGAAGGTTACTGTGGAACTGTTAAAGAGGCTGTGTTAGTAGTTAAGAGCGAATAGTGAAGAGTGAAGAATTTCCGGACATTCCGAGGGCTTCATCATCAATTAGTTAGACTTATGAAAAAGATTATATTTTTATTGATTATCGTTGCGGTAGTGGCAGGTGGATGGTTCACAAACCCTACTATCGAACAGCACAGAGAAAAGGTGGAAGATATTGCTCGCATAGCGATAACCTCTTCTCTTGAAGAAGAAGTGAAGGCCAACAACGGAGGTCTTCTCGGTACTATCATCACGGCCTTCGTGGGCGACAAGATCGTGGAGAAGGGCGTAGAGGCTTTCGTGGGCAACAAGATGGAATACCACGACTATCTTTTAGGCTCTACTGCCACCATCGACGGCCATGTGGTCAGCGTGGGTGCTTTCGGAAAGGTGTTCACTGCCAACGCTGAGACCATCAAAGAGAAGATGAAGGATTCCATCAAGGATGGCATCAAGGACATCGGTAAGGAACTGAAAAATTCATTATTCTAATGCGTAGATTACTTCTCTCCCTCTTGCTACTGTTTTCGCTGGGATTATCGGCAGAGAACTGGTGGACCATCGGTGAGGCTGACCGCTCTTCGGCCGATCTGGCATTGGGACCTGGCGGCTACAAGGACTTCGTGACATCGGATTTCGGTTACGAAGACCAGCGTTACATCATAGGCACCTCAACACCAAAGACCGACTGCCCGTATGTGCTCGCTGGTCCTGACGACGCATGGGGCGGCACAGGCAGCACTGCGGGATGGCGTACCCACGAGATAAACATCCTCTACCGTATCGGGCATACCACCGACAATGCCCAGGGTGTGCTCCTCGTCGATGTGCTCGGCGTCTCGCCTAATGGGGCTGTGCTGAAAGTGTCGGTGAACGGCTACGAGCAGAAATTCGACCTGCCGGCACAGTCGTGCGATGTAATCTATGGCAAGATGGACACAGCAAAGGTGAAAGCCCGCACATTGCAAGTGCCGTTCGACAGCCGTTACATCCGTAAGGGAGGCAACACGGTGACGATAAGCATCATACAAGGAGGATGGGTGTGTTTCGACCGCATAGCGATGCAGGGCAGCGGTGCCCATGTAGATGCAGGACGCTATCCTCTATATATAAGAAAGGTGGAGGCTGCCGACTATCAGACCGTCGTTGACGGTAAGGCAGTACAGCCACTGTTGGTGGATGTGGAGCATGTAAGCGGGCACCCTACCCTTCGTGTGGAACTCGACGGGAAGACTGTCTTCACTCACGCCATCGACACAGCCCGTTACTGCATGGAGGTACCGATACCGGCTGTGAAGAGCGAGCAGATGAGCCGTTATGCCGTCTATGCCGACAATCTTCTTCTTGAAGATGGAACGGTGGTGAGAATGCCTTGCCGCCAACAGACTCCGGCTCATTATGTGGAGACGATGATGGGTGCAGGACACTCACGCTGGATGATTGCCCCAGGACCATGGATGCCGATGAGCATGGTGAAACTCAGTCCCGACAACCAGAATGCTGGTTGGCAGGCGGGCTATCAGCCAACATTCGAGACCATAGGTTGTTTCAGTCATATCCACGAGTGGACAATGGCGGGATTAGGCGTGATGCCTACAACCGGAAAACTCCAGACACAGGTGGGCGACCAGTTCCTGCCTGACGAGGGTTTCCGTTCGCGTATCGACAAACAGTCGGAGAAGGCTCCGCTGGGCTATTATTCAGTGAAGATGACCGACACTGATATCGATGCCCGTGTGACAGCCACCGAACATTGCAGCATGATGCATTTCACATACCACAAGCCATCAACACAGCGTGTGATGGTTGACCTGCATATCCCTGCCGAATACGACTACCGCATTGAGGATGTCAATGTGCAGATGGTAGATGACCACACCCTCGTGGGTTCGTGCCATCAACTGACACCGCGTGTGTGGAGCAGCGATGCCGATCAGGAATACACCTTGCATTTCTATATGGAGTTCAACCGTCCTATCGCCAACATCGGTTCATGGGCTGATGAGATGCGACAGAAGGGTGGCACCCTCAAAGGCGAACATCTGAAAGATGCCGGTCTATGGGTGGAGTTCGGCAACGAGGCATCGGAGGTGATGGTCCGCACGGGTATCTCACTGGTGAGCACCGACAATGCCCGCGAGAATCTCTATGTGGAGATGGCAGACAAGTTTGGTTGGGAGTTTGATGCTGTTGTCAACAATCAACTCACCGTATGGAACGATATCCTCTCGCGTGTGGAGATCACCACTCCTGACCGTATGGAGAAGGTGCGTTTCTACACCAACCTGTACCGTTCGTTATGCCGCAACCGTTGGAGTGATGTCAACGGTCAGTGGGTAGCACCTGATGAGAGCGTGCGCCAGATGACCGACAAGAACCACATGGCTCTGGGATGCGATGCATTCTGGAACACATTCTGGAATCTGAACCAGGTATGGAACCTCATCACTCCAGAGTGGGCGTCGCGTTGGGTGAACTCCCAACTGGCATTGTATGATGCCTGCGGATGGCTGGCGAAAGGTCCGGCGGGTATGGAGTATATCCCTGTGATGGTGGCAGAGCACGAGATACCACAGATGGTGTCGGCATATCAGATGGGCATTCGCGACTATGACGCAGAGAAGATGCTCCAGGCTATGGTGAAGATGCAGACAACTCCGGCACAGCATGTGGCAGGCGGTTTTGCTGGCAACCGTGATTTGGAATACTATATGAAGCATCATTTCGTGCCGGCTGACAAGGGACGATTCTCCAACACTTTAGAATACTCGTTCGATGACTGGGCAGTGAGCCAATTGGCAAAGAGCCTCGGTCATGATGATATTGCGAAGACTTTCGCCGACAGAGGCACCTGGTGGCGAAATGCCATCAACCCGGAGAACGGATATGCTCATCTGCGCAATAGCGACGGACAGTGGCAGAATGACTTCAACCCTATCACATCGGGCGCCAACGAGCAATATGTAGAGGGTAACGCTTGGCAGTTGAGCTACTTTGTGCCACAAGATGTGCCGGGATTGATCAGCGTGCTCGGCACCGACAGTTTCATAGACCGTCTGGACTGGGGCTTCCGCATGAGTGAGATAGTGAGATACAACGCTCCTAACGATATGTACTGGGACTATCCTGTTGTACAGGGCAACCAGCAGTCAATGCATTTCGCGTTCCTATTCAACTGGGCAGGCCGTCCTGACCTCACCCAGAAATGGACACGCTCCATCATTGACCGCTACTATGGTTTCGGCACTTCGAACGCCTACCTCGGCGATGAGGACCAGGGACAGATGTCGGCATGGTTTGTGATGGCAGCATTAGGATTGTTCCAGATTGAGGGAGGATGCAGCACAGAACCTTGGTACGAACTGGCGAGTCCTCTCTACGAGAAGATTGTCATCAACCTCGGCGGTCGCTACGGACGTGGCAGCAAGTTCACCATCAAGGCAAACGGCACCTCCCGTCGCAACAAGTACATCCACAGTGCCACCCTCAACGGTAAGCCACTCCATGACTTCCGTTTCCCAGCCAGTGAACTCCTACAAGGCGGAACCCTCGAACTTGACATGCGTCCTGCTGCGAAATAACTCACAATGTCATTTCTAACCGGTTGGCGAAGACCGAACAAAAGTTCACGTTCTTTCCCAATCACATAATTTATTCACGCAAAACCGCCCGTGATATAAACCATCCCGGGCGGTTATATATAAAAGAAGTGTATATTGTAAAGGGAATCAAAGGGGCTACTCCTTAGCCCACCAAGTCGAGTAATCCCAAAAATGCGTTGATATTAGAGAGTTTGAATTATATACATGCAAAAAAAATGCCCCCGTTATAGGACGAGGGCGGAACCTAAATGTTTTCACAACGGAATAATCCTTATTGTGAATTGCTGTAAAATTAGTGATGCAAAGATATGATATTTATTTCTACATTCCAAATTTTCGGCAATCTTTTTTCAAAATCATAGTAAAACAAGCCTTGTATTGATAAAAAGTGATAGCATTGTTTTGCAGAACGGAAATAAAATCGTAATTTAGCACACCAAACTAAAAAACAGGAAATTCAATGAAAAAGATATTAGGCCTCGACCTCGGAACAACCAGTATCGGTTGGGCTTTGGTCAACGAAGCAGAGAACAGCAAGGAGAAATCCTCGATCATCAAGACTGGTGTGCGCCTTGTTCCTCTCGACAATTTCACCAACAGCGAGGGCAAGGACATCAAGATGAAGATTTCCGATGCCTT
>JAZQOD010000129.1:0-3650 GCA_045627685.1 Prevotella sp.
AGGAGATGGATATGTTCATGAATGTCCTCAGGAAAATGCGTGCTAAGGACGGCAGATGCTTATACATGGGCAATCACGACTACTGCACATACAAGCATTATGAATCGCCTCGCGGACAGGTGGAGGCAGTAAAGGATCTGCAGGATAATGAGCGCAAGCTTGGATGGAAGGTGCTGCTCAACGAGAATGACATCCTGCGCCGTGGCAATGACTCCATCGCCATCGTAGGCGTGGAGAACTCAAGCAAACCACCATTCCCCGACTATGGCGACCTTAAGAAGGCACAGGCGGGCCTGCCTGACGGCATCTGTAAGATTCTACTCTCTCACGACCCTACGCACTGGCGCCGTAAGGTGCTGCCCGAGACAGATATCCCGTTGCAGCTCTCCGGTCACACCCATGCCACACAGTTTGAAATCTTCGGTTGGTCGCCAGCATCCTTCGCATACGACGAGTGGGGAGGCTTGTATAAAACCGGTTCCCAAAGTGGTGGAACTACTGGTGTAGAACGCGCCCTATATGTCAGCACCGGCACCGGTGGCAACCTCGCCTTCCGTTTCGGCGTATATCCCGAGATTGTAGTGCTGACGCTAAGGAGTAAGTGATCAGAATTATTCGATCACTTACTTAAGTACCGTTTTTTACAGTCACTTTACTGTCACTTTTCCATCACCCCATCGAAACTTAACTGTGCAACCAGCGATTGCACAACTGTGCATAGGCGATGCTCAACTGTGCAACCGCCGGTTGCACAGTTGTAAAACGCCGAAAAGGAATTTATGTTGAAATCGAGCGTATAGACAAGATGGGGTATGTCAGAAAACTGACGCACCCCATCTTTGGATTTGTGATAGTATTCGTTCGTTACTTCACGAGCTGACCAGCAACGGTATAAGTGTTGTTAGCCTTTACAATAACGAGTTTACCGTTAACGATAGCCTTGCGAACAGACTTAACAGTCTCTGCTGCTACATTCTGTATGCCGGTAATTGTCTGACCGTTGAGAGAGTAGAGCTGGCTGCCGGTAGTGAACTCGTATGTACCGTTGTAGTTTACGAGCTTGCCATAAACGATAACCTCATCGCCTACGAGGATATCATCCTCAGAAGTGAACTTCTCACCACCAAGACCGTAGCCACGATAGATTTCAAGGTCCTCGGTACCATCGGTGATGAAATATGTAGCGTTGCCGTAGCCAGCACCATCCACAACAGGGCTAATCTCCTGGATAGACTTAATTGTTCCCTTTACGTACACCTTCTTTTCAAGGCCCTCACCTGCAGCTATAAGAGCATTAGCCTCGGTAACGGTGTAAGCGGTCTCAGGAGTATTTGAGATATCTACGGTTGAAGCAGTCTTAACGGTAAGCTTGTAAGAAACAGTCTGTGCCTCATACTCGTCGTTGCCCTCAAAGGCAGCAGAGATGTTTGCAACACCAGCAGCTACGAGGGTGATGGTGCCGTCAGCAGCAATAGTTGCAACCTCTGTATTGTCGCTGGCGTAGGTTACAGGAAGTTCATAGGCGTTAGTAAGTGTTGGGAAGACATTGTCGTCAGCACCAATGGTTACATCACGAGAAGCTGTACCCCAAGAGAGGCCCGGTGCCTTCTTGCCCTGGCCCTGGTAGAACTTCACATTGTCGAAACGCACATTGCTGCTGTTAGAGTTGCTGAATATAATAGTTACCGACTGTGTGCCTGCAGCAACGGTAACAGGATAGCTGTAACTATTTCCTGCGTTCTGTTTATCACCAAGAGTAGCACCTTCAACAGTTACAGTAACACGGTCGTAGTTTGCATTGTAAGAGAGAGTAAAATCACCTGTCTTGCCATTGAGGGCTACAGTAGCAGAGAACGAGCCGCCAGACTTACCGATGAGAAGCTCAGGAGCAGTACCGCCAGCAAGATTCTCATTATAGATCTTTGTTTTAGACGCTCCATCTACACAAACGTAGTTATATGCACCATCTGCAGGCACATCATCTTTAGCATAAGCAGAGAAATCCTCCTGCCAGAGGAAATCCTGTGCCATTGCGCCACTCACTGCGAGGAGCGCGAAGAGAGAGAGTAAAATTTTCTTCATATAAATAATATTTAAGTTAATAATTTTATTCATCAGCAAAGTTACAAAGTATTTCTGAGAAGTGCAAGAAAAAGGCGGACTTTCTTTCGAACGTCCGCCTTGAACTTATGCGTGATAGCTATTATGTACTGTAATTACTTTACGAGCTGACCAGCAATATTGAACTGCTGACCATTCTTAACGATAACTACCTTACCGTCAGCAACAGTCTTGCGAACAGGCTTAACAGTCTCAGCTGCTACGTTCTCAATGCCTGCTGGATCAAGATATGGGCGGAACTCAAAGCCACCAACACCAATCTGTGAAGACTCCTGGAAAATCCAGATGCACTGATCCTTCTTGATGTTGTAGATGATGTTACCCCAGAATACCTGACCACCAGCCTGTGTACCAACGAGTACGTATGGCTTAGCAGGGTCGTTGAGGGCCTCAACGTCAAGAGCTGTGAGGAACTTCTTAACAGCAACAGTCTTCTCTGGGTCAAGTGGATCAGGGATATTCTCTGTCTGGTTGTTCATGTAACCCTCAGCCTCGAATGTTACAGGCTCGATAGTCTCCTCGTCAACAACGTATGTGTTACGGTTACCCTTGTTTACCCATACGAATACCTTGAGCTGACCATCGCAGTCTGCAGTGAACTTGTGATAGAGACCCTGACCAGGCATCTCACCGCAACCAGGCTTCCAGTAGTAGTACTTCTCCTCAAGGTACTGAGGAACATCATATGTCTCGCCTGCCTGCTGTGCAGCATAAGCAGCTGCTGGATCATAATCAGGATTCTGCTTGTTGAAGCACTGACGATAGTCTCCTGTTGGAGCGCCATCCTTCCAAACAGCTTCGATTTCATAACCGAATACAGGGTTACCTGTACCGAGAGCGATACCCTTGTGGAGGTTAGAGGTATTGTCATTGAGGTGGTTCTTGAGTTCAAACTTCATATCGTTCCACTCTGTAACACCTGTAGCATCGCAAGTCTTAGCAGTAGCACCAGCTACAGAGACAGCCTTAACGTGCTCTGTGCCATACTCAACGGTGAGAGCACCCTCTGACTGTACAGGGTTAGCGAACTCTGTGCTGAACTCATAAGAATAGTTGTACATTGGGTTTCCGTAGCCGTCAAGCTTTGCTGTACCGTCCTCATTGAGCTGAGGATCGCCCTGGATGGCATTTACAGTTGTGTATGACTCAAGCTCGCCAAGCTCGCGTGGGTCAACAGGGTTTGGAACCTGATAAGTAACCTCAATCTTGCTAACTGTAGCAGCAGCACCAACCTGTGTGAGAACTACAGCCTGAGCCACGCCAGTCCATGAAGCATTGCCCCATGTACCACAGTCAACAGTAATGTCTTCAGCACCACACTGCTCACCAGTGTACTTGATGCTACGGATGTTACCTATAGCAGTCTCAATCTTGAGCGCGCAGCCTGTACCATACTTCAGAGTGCCGCCATTGAAACGAACCTTCTGGAGTGCAGAAGAAGCATCCTGAGCAACAGTGATAGAGATATCACCAATGACGAGAGCATTAGTACCTACCTGGATATTTGCACCTGTGCCTGTGATACCCAT
>JAZQOD010000130.1:0-16755 GCA_045627685.1 Prevotella sp.
CCACCGCTTTCATGTTGTCATTCCATTGAAATGACCTCTTCATTTCGCCCAAATGGCAACAAATTCGCTAGCGAATTTTCCCTCATTCCACCGTTTTGACATGCTCATTCCACTACTCTGATATACAACCAACGCCCTCAACGAAAAATATTCTCAGGAGTTTTATTTTGGCGTTTAGGTCTACATGTCTACATAAATGCTTTAGACGCGCTGATACACAGAGCATTAGCACATGTAGACCTGCATGTAGACCTTAAAATCAAGTCTACATGTCTACATGGATTTTGTATGTAGACATGAAGACCTAAAAACAAGGTCTACATACAGGTCTACATATATGTAACACGCTGTAATACAGTTGATTAAATGGTACTTATGTAGACATGTAGACTTAAACCTAAAAAATAAACTTTTATATTTTTTTGAAGCGCAACTCAAGTTACTTTAATTTTATTAAAGTAAACCGCCTTTGCAAAGTCCTAAATCAAGCAAAATCGGCTGTTTTTGGGCATTTTTGAGGCTCAAAATGGTGCTAGAGAGGCATGAAAAGTGCCTAAAAACGCCCTTGTCGGCAAGCAAAACCGCCAAAAACGCGCTGTACAGACTGCTTTATGAGCTGATTGCTGCATAGTCATCAAACACCGACTTTTCATGCTTTTCAAGTGCTGTCCACGGCAAAAATGGCATTTTTTTGAGCGTGGCTAGCCCGCGGAGAGGCCTTTAGATAGAGTTATTTCTTTGCAGCGGCTTTCATTTCAGCCTGATGGGTGAAGCCCATGAAGACAATAGAGAGGACGCAGGCTACGATGAACGAAGCGAATGCCCAGTCCCATCCGAGGTTGTCGGCAATGAAACCTACCATAGTGTTTGCAAGGATGGCTGTACCGAAGAAATAACCGAAGAAACCAGTCAGTCCGGCAGCTGTACCAGCAGCATTCTTTGGTACCATGTCGAGAGCCTGGACACCGATGAGCATCACAGGACCGTAGATAAGGAATCCGATACCAATCATACAACCGATGATGAGCGAGAGGTTTGGAGTCTCCATAGAAAGACTGTACCAATACATTCCGATGAAACCAGCCACGAGAGCCATGAACAGCATTGTTGGCATGGCACGACGACCATGGAACACCTTGTCAGACAACCATCCGCAGAAGATAGTGCCAGGGATTGCCGCATACTCATAAGCAAAATAAGCCCATCCGGCACTCTTCAGATCCACACCCTTGTCGGAGAGGATTGCTGGAGCCCAGTCGAGACAGCCGTAGCGTACCATATATACAAACGCGTTGGAGCAAGCCACGAACCAGAGAAGACGGTTGTTGAGAACATAATGGAACAGAATCTCCTTTGTAGAGATCACCTCCTCAGATTTTGACGAATAGTGCTGAGGATAGTCGTTGCGCCACTTCTCGATTGAAGGAAGACCACACGACTGAGGGTTGTCGCGCAACAGGCAGTAAGCCACGATGGCAATGAGCAATGCCACAGCAGCAGGGAAGATGAATGTACCTGCAAGGAAGTACAGATTTTCGTTGCTGCCATAGAACCATGAGCCGAACCAAACAGCTCCGTAGGTGGCCATTGGACCAACAAGACCGCCACCGACATTATGGGCACAGTTCCAGAACGACATCCATGTGCCACGCTCCGACTGTGAAAACCAGTGAGTCATCACACGGCCGCAAGGAGGCCAGCCCATACCGTTGAACCAACCAACGAGAAAGTTCAGTACACCCATCAGGATGATTGCCCATGATTTGTTCTCTGGATGATTCACAAGATCGAGGCCTGTGATTGGCACAATCATGAACATCATCGACAGAGCCGAAAGGATAAGTCCCAGTGGGAGGAACTTACGCGCGTCGCTTCGGTCGGAGATTGTTGCCATGAAGAATTTAGCAAACGCATAGGCTACAGCATTCATTGCCAACACCGTACCAAGCTCACCTTTGGTGATGCCAAACTGAGCAAGACTCGGAATCGCCATCGAAAGGTTCTTGCGCACGATGTAGAAAGCGGCATAGCCAATGAAGGCACCGCTGAACACCTGCCAGCGTAGAGCATTATAGCGAGCGTCGGCTGCTTTGCCCGTTTGCTCAGGTTTTGCTGTTGGAGGACTTAGAAAATTCTGCATACAAGATGGATGATGATATGGTTGGAATAAATTGAATTCGTATGCAAAGGTAAGTAATGTTGCTGTAAAACAAAAAAGAATCCTGTGGTATTATTGGCCTTTACCCCTTTTTTTACCAGATAGCTGTGAAAAACTATTGTTTCTGGCAATGGGGCAAGGCTATAATGCCACAGGAATTATATAAAAATCAATAAGCTTTTTAGAAGCTGAGGAGAGTTGCAGAAACTGCCATGTGACCGCTCTTCTGTGAAGGTGACCATACTGCTGTTGCAGTGAGAGGCAACTCGTACTTGCCAAGGTGAGCCTTGTAAGTGAAAGCGAGGTCGATATCAGTGATACCAGCCTTGTGGTTAGCATCGTAGAAGTTGCACTTACCATCACCAGCGAACTTGAATGCACCACCGATAGCAGGTGTTACAGCAACATGCTCATTCTCGAATACAGTGTATGTGGCCTTTACATAAGTGGTGTACTGCTGAGTCTCGTTATCGTTATCGAGATCGCGACCCTGGATGATTGTATTCCAAGCAAGTGTCAATGGAACATTGCAAGCAGGAGCGAAGTTGTAAGAAACCTCTGCATCGAGGAAATGACCTGTAGAGTGCTTGTTGTAGTTGAATACATTCTGCCACATAGCCTCTGTGTAGCCGTGGCGAGACTGACCTGCTGAGTTGTTGTAGATATCCCACAAAGCGATGGTGAAACCGTTTGTAGAGAACTGTGCATAGTAGTCGAACTCCTTGTAAGAACCGTCGAGCTCACGACCGCCCCAGAGACCTACTGTGAACTTATCAGCGAAGGTTACAGAAGTATTTGCGGTGAGTGTGAAACCGTCGCTAACCTCGTAGCCACGCCAGAGGTGAGCAGTCTCAAAACCGAACGAACCGTTGATCTTCTGTGCGTTAGCAGTGAGCGCCATTACCGCCATCACTGCCATGATGAAAAATTTCTTCATATAGAACTTAATGTTAAAGGCTCCCCGGCGCACCGGGGAGCAATCAATTGTGGGTGGCCTACTGTTAAGCCTCCCCACTTTGATTTGTTATTAGTAGATAAGATTGAATACGAATACAGCGCAAACTGCACCAACGATTGGAGCAACTACAGGGATCCATGAGTACCCCCAGTCAGAACCGCCCTTACCCTTGATTGGGAGAACAGCGTGAGCAATACGTGGAGCAAGGTCACGAGCTGCGTTCATAGCGTAACCAGTTGTTGCACCGAGTGACATACCGATTGCTACGATAACGTATGTGATAGGCACAAGACCAGCACCCTCCCAGTTCTTACCGATGCAGAGGATAGCGAGCATCAACATGAATGTAGCAACGAACTCACCGAAGAAATTGATAGGAGTGTTGCGAACAGCAGGAGCAGTACAGAATACACCGAGCTTTGTGCCCTTGTCCTCTGTAGCATCGAAATGATCCTTATAGAAAATGTAAACAACAACAGCACCAACGAAACCGCCGAGCATCTGAGCGATGATGTAACCAGCAACATGCTCCCAAGCGAATGAACCTGAAACAGCAAGACCGATTGTTACTGCAGGATTGAGGTGACCACCTGAAGGGCCAGCAACGAGAGCACCCATACATACTGCGAGACCCCAGCCGAGAGCGATAACTACCCAACCAGCACCCTGTGCCTTACACTTGTTAAGAGATGTAGCGCAGCAAACGCCATCACCGAAAAGAACGAGTACCAATGTACCTACGAATTCAAGAATGTAATTTTCCATAATTTTTTGTTTTTAGTAATTTGATAATGTTTTTTTGTAAAATCCTTCCAATAAATGGAAATTGCTATTAAATGAAGTATTTATTCCCCTCTCCTCGCGGGAGAGGGGGTAGGGGTGAGGCCTTACTTAGAAAGTGCGCGACCAACAGCGTCAGCCCAGCCTGCCTTCAACTCAGCAACCTTTGCTGCAGGAGCAACTGGAGTGAATGTACGGTCGATAGCCCACTGCTTCTTGATCTCATCGATAGAGCCCCAGAAACCTACTGCAAGACCAGCGAGATAGCAAGCACCCTTGGCTGTTGTCTCTACACAGGTAGGACGAACTACGTTTGTGCCGAGGATGTCAGCCTGGAACTGCATCATGTAGTTGTTGCGTGAAGCACCACCGTCAACCTTCAAAGCACCGAGAGGAATACCTGCGTCAGACTGCATAGCGTTTACGATGTCCATTGTCTGGAATGCGATACCCTCGAGAGCAGCACGAGCAATGTGAGCAGTTGTTGTACCACGGGTGATACCTGTGATTGTACCCTTTGCACGTGGATCCCAGTAAGGAGCACCAAGACCTGTCAATGCAGGAACGAAGTAAACATTAGCGTTGTCCTCAACAGATGTTGCGAGAGCCTCAACAACACTTGAGTTCTGGATGATGCGGAGACCATCGCGGAGCCACTGAACAACAGAACCACCAACGAAGATAGAACCCTCGAGAGCATAGATAGTCTTGTCGCCAATCTTCCAAGCGATAGTAGTGAGGAGGTTGTTCTTAGAAAGGATAGCCTGCTCGCCAGTGTTCATGAGGAGGAAGCAACCAGTACCGTAGGTGTTCTTCAAAGAACCTGGCTCTGTACACATCTGACCGAAGAGGGCAGCCTGCTGGTCACCAGCGATACCTGCGATAGGTACCTCGTGAGCGAAGAGAGTAGTCTTTGTTGTGCCGTAAACCTCTGAACTTGCCTTTACCTCAGGAAGCATAGATGCTGGAATGCCGAAGAGGTCGAGCAACTCCTGATCCCACTCGAGAGTGTGGATGTTGAAGAGGAGGGTACGAGAAGCGTTGGAAACATCAGTTACATGGGTAGCACCCTTTGTGAGGTTCCAGATGAGCCATGTGTCAACAGTACCGAAGCGAAGCTGACCAGCCTCTGCCTTTGCGCGAGCACCAGGAACATTCTCAAGGATCCAGCGTACCTTTGTACCAGAGAAATAAGGGTTGAGGATAAGACCAGTCTTCTCGCGGATCTTGTCTGTCAAGCCCTGAGCGATCAAACCGTCGCAGTATTCTGCTGTACGGCCGTCCTGCCAAACGATAGCGTTGTAAACAGGCTCGCCAGTCTCAGCATCCCAAACGATAGTTGTCTCGCGCTGGTTGGTGATACCGATAGCAGCGATGTCCTCACCGTTGATGCCGATGTTTGTGATTGCCTCAGCAATGGTAGAAGCCTGTGAAGACCAGATCTCCTTTGGATTGTGCTCTACCCAACCTGGCTGTGGGAAAATCTGTGTAAACTCTTTCTGTGCAACTGATTCAATCTCGCCGTCGTGGTTGAAAACGATAGAACGAGAACTTGTTGTGCCCTGATCAAGGGCAAGAATGTACTTTGCCATAATCTTAAAGTTTAGAGTAATAGAAATATAGTTTTAATTAAAAAGTTATTTTATTCCAATGCCATTGCGAGAATGGTGATAGGGTTGAGGACCTCGTAACCTGTTGACATCTCAATCTGCCACTTGCAGGTCTCGCAGTCGGTGCTCACATAGTCTGGGGCGGCTTTCTTGATGTTGTTGAACAATCCTTCGCCAATCTTCTGCGAACGCTCGTAGTTCTCTTTCTTGAAGCCGTAGGTGCCCGAGATACCGCAGCACTGCGAATCCAACTGGATGAGTTCCACGCCTGGAATCATACGGAGCAGTTCGATAGAATAAACGGTCCATCCCATGCGCTCCATGTGACAAGCCGAATGATAAGCAACCTTCATCTTGAAGTCCTTACGGAACTTCAGTTGTGTGCCCTTCTCCTGAAGAAGATGATAGATGAAGCGGGTAGCGAGTGAGATATTTTCGCGGACACCCTCGTTCTCCACTTTGAGCAGATGAGGATATTCGTCGCGCATAGTGAAGGTGCAGGTAGAACTTGTGGTGAGCACAGCCTCATTGCCTTCCGACAGAGCCTTGCGCATCACGCTGATGTTGTGCTCGCCCTGCTTGGCAGCCTGCTTTGGCATTCCGTTGGCAATGAGAGCCACACCGCAGCATTTCTCCTTTTCCAGAAGATTCACGCCGTAACCTAATGCGTTCATCACCTTCACGAAATCCTTACCCAACTGTGGGTTGTTGTAGTTTACATAGCAACCATGGAAATATGCCACATGTTTGCTGAAATTCTTCTGTGCCTCCTGAGCGTTCTTACGGAACCATGTCTCGAATTTCTGTCCGGCGTAAGCAGGGAACTGGCGGTGCTTATCGACACCGATAGTGGCGTGCATCACCTCCTTCACTGGTTTCAGACCAAGGGTGAAGTTCACCAGCGGAGCCATCATGGTTGTCATAGAACCAACGAGGTCGGTGTTAGCCAGTGTGAAGTCGCGCAGTGAAGGAGTTCCGTGAGCATTGTCGATACGAGCCGACTGGATGATGTCGCCCACATTGACTCCCGAAGGACATGCTATCTCGCAACGCTTGCAGTTGAGACACATCTTCAACACTTTCTGGAAATACTGTGGATTCTTCATGCGATAACGCTCCTGGTCAGGACCAGCCTGCTTTGGTCCAGGATATTCGTCATCGACAGAAGCCACAGGGCAAACCTGTGCACAGATGTTGCACTTCATGCACTGTTCCAGGTTGTTCTTGCTGATATTCTCTTTCTGAGTTTCGTATGTCATAACAGATTCCCCCTCCACATTATTTATTAGCGATAGTGCCGATGCACATCAGGTTAGTGAAATCCTTGCCGCCCTTGATGCCGCAACCATTCTCTGTTGTTGCTACATGGGCTTTCATGAAAGGCTGCTCGGCGTTGAAGTCCTGGGCAATCCATTCTGCCGGTGTATGTGGCACAACGACATCAAGGCCGAAGATTGGTTCCTCGATGCCCATGTACGAACTGCGCAATCCTTTGCTGAAGAATTTTCCTGCAGCCAGATAGTACTCGTCGGCCACGAGAGTCTCGTCCTGCAACTTTCTTGTTGTCAGTCCTGCAACCTCCCATTTACCGTTCTTCTCAGCTACGTTGGCATCGATAACCTCGTCGCCTTCGAACAGCACTCCGCCCTTACGACGGAAAGCATTGCGGAGGTCGAACTCTTTCTTCACGCCTTCTTTCAGTCGTGCATCGTAATCCATGATATCCTCGGCTGCATAGCGGATAGAGATGGTGCTTCGTCCGGCACTGACGATAGCTACGCGCTTACCCTCGGCCAACTTCGCCATCCCTTTCTCGAGTCCGCTTGCTCCGGCTCCAATTATAATTATATCAAATTTCATTTCTCTGCTCCTTCCTTTCTTAATGTGTTTCCATAAACCATCTGCAGGAGTTCTGCCTCACGCAGTGTGTCGCCCCAGGCAATCGGTGCAACGCCCTTCCAGCGCTCTGCCACGAATTCCGAGAGGAGTTGTTCTGTATTCTTTTCCTTTTTCAGTTCTGCCATGAGTCTTGCAGCACGGATGGCGCAAAGTTGGCTCTGGCATGTACCCATGCCGACACGAGTACGACGGCGAAGGTCAATGAGGTTGTTCACATTCAACTTGTCGATGGCATATTTAATCTCACCAACGGTAACACCCTCACACTCGCATACCAGACGGCTGTCGTTAGCATCGTGCTCGTTGATATCGGTAACGAGAGTTCCGTGGCGACCTTCGGCAGCCTTCTGTGCAAACGAAGCCTTTGGATTAGCCATTCTCGATTCTGTGATTTCCTCAGAACCAGGGAGAGGCTTCACGGCAGTCTCGCACTTCTTATCGATACCCAGTTTCTTGCAAGCCATGTCGGTGGCAATCTCTGCCATCAGTCGGTAGGTCATCATCTTACCACCGGTGATGGTGATGAATCCCGAAAGTCCGTCGCGAGTCTCATGGTCGAGGCAAACGATACCACGCGAGATGGTACGGCCAGATGGGTCATCATCGGAAGCCACGAGAGGGCGCACACCTGCATAAGCACGGATGATACGTGTTGTTGCCAATGATGGAGCCAGTTTCTCGCCTTCCTGCATGAGCACCTTTACTTCCTCTGGTGTGACGCGCATATCATCGACAGTCTCAATAGGCACGCGGTCAGAGGTGGTACCGATTACGCACACTGCATCGTCAGGCACGAGAATATCGGCGTTGGCAGGCTTGCGGCAACGGTTGATAACCATATTATTAACACGGTGTCCGTAGATAAGAAGTGAACCTTTGGCAGGGAACATGCTGATTTTGATATCAGCCTTCTGTGCAATGAGTGCTCCCCAGATGCCGGCTGCATTGATTACGAGTTTTGAGCGAACCTCGAACTCCTCGCCAGTGTGATTGTTGCGGAGTGTCACACCCTCAACACGAGTCTGGTTGATGATGAGGCTTGTCACCTCGTGATAGTTCAGCACTTTTGCTCCGTGACGCTCGGCATCAAGGATGTTGGCTGCTGTCAAGCGGAATGGATCGATGCTTGCGTCAGGTATTCTGACAGCACCGATGAGCGTTGGGTTTGCCGCTGGTTCAAGGCGCAGAGCCTCCTTAGGATCAATAATGTCGGCTCTGATACCTGCAGCCTGGCAGGCATTCACAAATGTTTTCTGATATTCGAGGTCGTCCTCTGGGAGAGTGATGAACAATCCGTCGGTCTCCTCCACACAGTGGCGAGCCACCTTACGGAGAGTCATGTTCTCACGGATACACTCCTCAGCCGACTCTCGGTCGGTCACAGCGTAGCGTGCACCGCTATGCAGCAAACCGTGATTTCGGCCGGTTGCACCATTGGCAAAATCGTCCTTCTCAACAAGAAGAACCTTCATGCCACGCATTGCACAGTCACGCGCTGTTCCAGCACCCGTAACTCCACCGCCGATAATGATTACATCGTATAGATCACACATTCTTTAGGTTTCGTTTTAATTTCGTTTCAATTTCGTTTTTAATAGATAAAGGTTTTATAGCGAAACAAAGGTAACAATAATAAGTTAGTAAAATGAAAGTTACTGCTATGTTTTATTATTCCGTAGCATATATTAACATATTTTTGCAGAATTGAATAATTAATCGCCTGTAATCTCATGAAGAGGCGTGGAATGTTAACATTCCCTTAAATATTTGCTAATGTTTTTGTAGTTAACAAAAAAGATGTACTTTTGTGCGGATAAATAATATAATTCATAGAATCAATGACAAAAGAAGGCCGTCATAATTTCATTCTCGACCAGTTGAAGAAGCGCGACTCAGTCAGTGTCACCGACTTGTCCACACAGTTGGAGGTTTCGATGGTAACCATTCGAAAGGACCTCAGCGAACTGGAGCAGGCGGGTAAGTTGTATCGTAGTCACGGCAAGGCGAAGTTGCTTAACCCTTTTGCCAGCAACCGTTCCGTCAACGAGAAGGAGAACATCAATCCTGAGGAGAAGAACGCCATCGGTAGAGAGGCTGCTAAACTCATCACAGCCGATGATTCCATTGCTTTCGCTTCGGGTACAACAATCCATGCCTGTGCCCGCAACATGAAACCGATTCACCGCCTCACAGTGGTGTCGGCTTCCATTGAGGCATCACATATTCTCGGTTTCGACGAGAGTGTGGATGTGATACAGTTGGGAGGCATGCTCCGTCATAGTTCCCTGTCTGTTGTTGGTCAGTATGCAGAGTCCATACTCAGCGGATTCTCCTATACAAAGCTCTACCTCGGTGTCGATGGCATTGATTTCGACTATGGCATCACTACCACCGACTTGCGCGAGGCTGAACTCAACCAGAAGATGATGTCGGCGGCACAGAAGACCGTCGTCGTGGCTGACTATTCGAAGTTCGGCCGTCGAGGTTTTGCAAAGATATGCAACATCGAAGACATTGACATCATCATCACCGATTCAAAAGTTCCAAAAGCTGTTGTCCACCGCCTTGAGGAGATGGGCATCGAATTAATAATAGCAGAATTATAATACTATGGCAAAGTTATCAGATTTTGACGATATTCGTCCTTATGCACCGGGTGAAGTGCAGCCTGCACTGAAGGAGTTGTTGAAAGATCGACAGTTCAAACTCGTACTCAAAGGATTCGCCCCATTCCTGCCTCCTTTCTTCACTGGTTCGCTGTTACGTCTGGGATTCATTGGCATCAACACTACCACCGACTTCGAGATGCGTTTCATGAAGCGTGTGGTGAAAATGGTATTGAAGAAATGCAGCGATGGTTGCACATTCAGCAATCATCCGCAGAACACATACGACAAGCGTTACACCTTTGTCAGCAACCATCGCGACATCGTGCTCGACTCTGCCATCCTCGACCTTATGCTCGTTGAGGACAAGTCGCCTGCCACCTGCGAGATTGCCATCGGTGATAACCTCCTTATCTATCCATGGATTCGCACTCTGGTGAAGATGTGCAAGGCGTTCACCGTGCGCCGTTCGCTCACACCGAAGGAACTCATGCAGAGCTCTATCCACATGAGCGAGTATATGCATTTCGTTATCAACGAGAAGGGCGAGAACCTCTGGATAGCACAGCGCGAAGGTCGTGCGAAGGATTCGAGCGACCGTACACAGGAGTCGGTACTCAAGATGCTTGCTCTCGGCTATGACGGTACTCACTGCGAGGCTTTGCGCGACCTGAATATCGTGCCACTCACCATCAGTTATGAGTTCGACCCTTGCGACTATCTCAAGGCAAAGGAGTTCCAGTTGAAGCGCGACAACCCTACATACAAGAAGAGCCGTCAGGACGACCTCGACAATATGAAGACCGGTATCCTCGGCTATAAGGGCCGCATCCATTACGAGTGCTCACCATGCATCAACTCATGGCTTGCCGATGTGGAGAACCTCAGTGTTCAGGACTTCTACCAGGAGGTGGCTCGTCGTATGGACAGAGAAATCCACAGCCGTTATAAGCTGTTCCCATGCAACTATATCGCTCTCGACCGTCTTAACGGCAACTATGAGTATGCCTCACATTACACTGCCGAAGATAAGAAGAAGTTCGATGAGTATCTTGCTGGTCAGTTGGCAAAGATCGATATCCCTAACAAAGACGAGGCCTTCCTCACAGAGCGCATCCTCACGATGTATGCTAATCCTGTGAGAAATTATTTGGCGGCTGTTAAGTGAAAAGTGAAGAGTGAAAAGTGAAAAATTATAGTTACCTGGTTATCGTTATCGTCAGCGTTATCGTTTTTACGGCATGTACCACCGATACCTACGAGTCGGGCGATGGCGACCTCTCCTATTTGAAGGCAGAGTTCGCCCTGGTGAATACTGACCACGAAGGAAAGATAGGCAGTTTCACCACCGACGATGATACCACCATTCCACTCGCCTCACCACAGTATTTCAAGAATGCCAAAGCCGACACCGTATATCGTGCTGTCGTCTATTACAATGCCAACGAGCGACCGGTAGGACAGATTCGTTCGCTGAAGTCAGTCGGTGTATGTACCCCGTTCAAGGAGTCTGACAAACTCACCAACAAACCTAACGAGGAGCAGTTCGTCATGAAAACCGATCCAGTAGGGTGGGAGAGTATGTGGCTGTCAAAGAACCGCTCGTGGGTGAACCTCTCGCTCAACCTTCTCGTCGGTGTTGCCGATGGTGAGGACGAGATAGGACAGCAGGCGTTGGGCGTTCGTATCGACAGGGAAGATGAGCATCATCTATACTACACATTGTTCCATGATCAGAACGGTGTGCCGGAATATTTCACCAAGAACACCTTTATCAGTTTCCGTCTCGACGATCGTCTGCAGCAAGGCGACAGTGTGACAGTGACGGTGAACACTCACCATGGAGAACAGCAGAAGACTATCGTCGTACATTAAGAATTCCAAGTTGGCACTCGCTGCCCGTTCGGCAGTCAGTCCTACATGGAAGAGTGCCTCATGGCTGCTGAAGTTGATGATTCCCATATCGCTCTCGGTAGCCCTCCTTCAGCATTGGGGCGTCCTGGCATGGATTGCCCATTATCTCAATCCCGTATTCCTCTATCTCGGACTCCCCGGTTCTTCGGCAGTGATATTCATCTCCGGAGCAGCCGCCGGCACCTATGCCGGTCTGGCAGCAATGATGGCCATTCCGCTCACCTTGCGCCAGGCCACCATCCTCGCCCTGATGATTGCTCTCTGTCATGCCCTTCCGATGGAGTGTGCGGTAAACAAAAAGACTGGTTCGTCGTTCTGGCGAATGGCGTTTATCCGAATCTTCATGGCCTTCGCGTGCGCGTTAGTAATAAATAATGTGTTACCGGCGATGGACAGCAGCTATATTTATCTTGGTGCTCCGGCCGACAGTAGTCTTATGGAAGTACTTCAGGTGTGGGTGATATCGCAAACGAAAATGGCACTGATGGTGTTCCTCATCATCTATCTTCTGATGATTGTCCAGCGTCTGCTTGAGGCATATTCACTCCTGTCTCCTATATCTACTATCCTCTCTCCCTTCATGCGCCTCTTCGGTTTACCCGAGAAGGCTGCCTATATGTGGCTTGTCGGCAATGTGTTAGGCATCAGTTACGGTTCGGCTGTTATGCTCGAACTCGAAGAGCGTGGACAGATTACCAAGGAAGAAGCCAATGATGTGAACTATCATCTCATCATGAATCACTCTCTCCTTGAGGACACCATTGTCTTTGCCCTCACCGGTATCTCCGCCTGGTGGGTTGTAGGCACCCGAGTGTCCTTCGCCATGATTGTCGTCTGGCTCCACAAACTCCTCCGCCGGATATTTTAGTTATGGCAATCCGCTTATATGGCAGAGTAAAAGACTAATCGGACTGTCATATTGTTAAATAATCAAAAAGAATTTTCTAAAATTCCCAGTACTTGGGAACTATTATGGGATTTATTATTATCTTTGCAAAAAATAATTCCCAGCAATGAATGTAATATTCGAAGATAAAGATCTGGAAGAATTGATTTGTACTGGTCAGAATCGCAAATACAAGAAATATGCAAAGGATGCACGTTTCATGTCAGCACTGGTACGAGTCTATTCGACCTTGTGCGCAACGGAGAAGGCCTCCAAACTTGCGCAATTCAGTTTTCTTCACTACGAACAGTTACGAGGCTTGAACCTCTCTTCCGTGAGAGTGATGAATGGTCGTGTGGAAAGAATATTATTCAGAGAAACCGAGGAAGGACTTGTAATAACAATCATTGATTTAGACGATACACATTATGGAAACAAAAAATAACCGTCAGGCTTTCAAGCCTACACATCCAGGAGAGGTACTTCACGAAGAACTCCGCGAGCGTGGTATTACTCAGAAGGCATTCGCAGAACAGATAGGAATGCGTCCGTCGCATCTCAGTGAGATCATAAATGGGAAGCGCAATATCACCATCTCTATTGCAGATAAACTTCAGGAAGCCCTTGGCATTGATTCGCAGTCGTGGGTGAATATGCAGACTCAATATGACTATGCGATGAAAGGCTGTGCTTCCGACAAGGAGGAGGTAACGCTTCAGGTGCTGATTGAGGATGCATCTATGCTTGCCGATATAAAGCGTGCCATAAGTCTCCTTAAAGGCGTCCGTCGTGTAGCGTTACTATAAGAACATCCATCACCCCTACATTTATCCTATACAAAATGGCTGAACACCGTAATTGATGTTCAGCCATTTGCATTTATATACTTTCGTGCAAGATTTCTGCCTTATCTTTTCAATATCTTTTTGCCGTTCACGATGTTCAGGCCGTGCTGCATCTCTGGAAGTTTACGACCGTCGATGGAGTAAATATGCATTTCGTCAGTGCTATTTGTCTCTGGCATTTCGATACCTGCCGCCCAGTCATCAAGAGTCTTTATCGAGCCCCAATAACGCCAAGGTTCTGTTGTTCGATACTGATCGATAACCGATGCAGGCACATACAAAGTTCCTGATGTATATTTAGTATAGTCCAAAGGATTCCCATTACAACTTATTAGCTCTTGTGAATGACACACCAGTGTTTCCAATGCTCTACAATGCCAGAAAACACCTTCGCCGATACTTGAAACTGATTCGCCGAACGATACCGTAGTGAGAAGGGGGCAATTCATAAAAGTGAAATTTTTGATGCTTGTCACAGAGTTGCCGATAGACACTGATGTAAGTCCAGTACAATTTTGGAAAGCATAAGCTCCAAGGCTGGTCACGGAGTCACCGATAGTCATAGAGGTAAGACCGCTGCAAAAACTGAAAGCAGAAGCTGCGATGCTTGTCACAGACTCTGGAATTGTTATCGATTTAAGACCACTACAATCTTGAAACGAAGAATCTCCGATGCTTGTCACGGAATTTGGGATTGTAATCGATGTTAGTCCATGACAGCTGTAGAAAGCAAAATCTCCGATGCTTGTCACATACGAAGGGATAATTGAATTCTTGCATCCTAATACCAGACAGTTGTCCTTGTCTATCAGACAGTTACTATCACTGGTAAAATAAGCATTCCCTTGCTCTATTGTTATTGATTTCAGACCACGACAACACGATACAAAAGCGGCATATTCAATGTCGGTCACAGAGCCCGGGATTGATATCGAAGTAAGATCGGTACACTCGAAAAATGCAGCTTCGCCTATGCTTGTCACGGTATAAGTAGTACCGGAATATGTAACCTGGTTAGGAATAACAACATCCCCATAGTAATCTGCTCCCCAGAAATCTTTATACGTAACTTGGCATGTATTATCAGTCAGTTTGTTGTAATAAAATCCATCTACCTCAAAGTCGTATGCCCAAGCGGTGATTGTTGGGATAAGTACCAGTGAAAGAATAAGAAGTCTTTTCATAATCTTATTTGTTTTTTGATGTTTATTCTGTTGCTGTGCAAATTTATAACATTTTGTTCTTTTAGCCAAATATTTCGCCGGTAAATAATACACAACGAATACACAATTTGAGAGTTAATTATTTGATACACAAGGTATTCAAGTAAAAATTACACCATTTGGTGAAATGAATGAAATGGTTTTTGTTTCATCGGTTTTGGCTTTTATCCCCCATCCAGCCTAAAATATAATAAGGTGAATACTTACGGATACAAGAAAAGCGTGAGAGAATGCCTTATTTCGATTGCGCATTGCGTAGTTGAGAATATTGGAATTATCCGGTTACATTAATTACCACCAATTAAACATTAATTATTCACTAGTGGCAAGATGTTAATATCTGCCTATTCGGTAGGCTAATAGCAGTTCAATGCCTAATGATTTTACTTTGCTATAGGTTGCTTCTCTGTTCATGAAACCGCGAGTGAAGCGTAGATCGACAGTTATCTGAGGTATGATATTATATCCAATACCGCCAACTATGCCTACATCAAACTTTTCATAGAGATGATCATCGTTATCACGACGTGTGTATAATGAAAACTGTGGACCTAATTCTACAAACAAATCATCAATGACATAATATTTTGCAAGTAAAGGCAATTCTAATAACAGATTATAGTTATACTTAGTTTCCTTTTCTGGCTTGTTATTAGTATCAATAACCACGGTTTCTTTATTGCCTGCAAAAGAGACAAAAATGTTAAATTCAGCCTCCCAATGCTTGTTGAAATGCAGGTTGCCGTAACCTCCCAAATGAAAACCGGTCTGCCAACCATTATCCACTGATACTGTGCTGGAACTTGTTGTTCCGGTGTCTCTGCTCAAACCGAATTTCGTTCCATAAGTATAAGTCTGACCCATCATTGCTGTGCTTATCATCACGCACAACAGCATTGCAAAAATCTTTCTTGCCATAATCTATTGCTCCTTTCCAGTTGGTTCTGACATTTTACTCTTCTCAATCGCCTTATCAAGTGCCTCTATTAATATCTCGGGATTTTTCTTGAACGCTTTGGTTTTAAAGATCTCATTAATCAGTTGTTCTGCTTCGGGGAATTTCTTCAGCTGATGTTTCATAAACATCTTGGCGCCAATTGAATGGGTTGAATAGAAAATTTTTGGTTCTTCCATCCCCTCTGTAAAGTATGTGAAGTCAAGTTGTCTAAGATTTCCACTTGGAGTATAAACAGAGGAATTATTTCTATAGCAAGATATGTGCTTGCCTCTGTAAAGCAATAGGTACATATATGATGGTTTTGAAAGAGGGAAGATATGATATATAATATCTCGCTCGCGAGCAATATTTGCTGGGTAGATAACCTCCTCTATGTCGGCGAAATCATACGATACAGCTTTTCCATCCACCTCAGGACTTACCCTGATTGAATGTTTCTTGGCTATTTGTTCATAGCCTCTGACTTTCTCGCCACTTTTCAGTACGAGGATAATCTCATCTACTGCCTGGTCAATAGCTTTTCTTTCTGCTCTTGACTGAGCAAAAGCGGTGTTATTGCAAACCGATAATAGTAAGATCATTAGACCTACAAATAATCTCTTTTTCATAATCCTATTTGTTTTGTTGTTTTTTGTTTTGATGTTTATTCTATTGTCGTGCAAATTTATAGCATTTATCTCTTTCCGCCAAATATTTCGCCGGGAAATAATACACAACGAATACACAATTTCGGACTTAACACGCTGATAATCAGTGTTTAGGAATAATAAATACACCATTTGGTGTTTTTTAAGTTTATCATTAATCTGACGCTGCTTTTGTCGTTTCAATGTTTTTTGTTACCTTTGTGAAAAACAAATATTACGATGAGAAAAATAGTCTATATTGTTCTTTCCTTCTTTCTGCTAATAGGATGTG
>JAZQOD010000131.1:0-6477 GCA_045627685.1 Prevotella sp.
AAGGACAGCTTACTCTTTCTGCCCAAGACATCCTTAACCAAATGGATTTGATATTTTTCAGCAACACTCCTACTGTGCTAACGGAGAATCGAACAGAAACCTTTCATCGTTACATTGCCATCTCTTTCACGTATAACTTCGATGCCAAGGCAAAGAAGAACAAGAAAAAGAATGTATGATTACCTCATTACGAAAGGAAACAAGTCAAGCGCAAGTATGCCCAGAAGATAATGGAAAAGATTGAAAAGGCAATCAGAAAGATATAAAGATAAATTTTATTTGTCTATCGATGACTATAGGCGGCACTCGGCAAAGATTGTGAACAAGTTCCCATCTTTGTTCTCATTTACACTATATTTGTTAATTGATATATAAAGCGCGCAAATCCCGCCCTTGGTCAATAGACTCGGGGCGGGATTGGTAATTATTTTCTGGTAAGGTATTGCGCTAAGAAATAATCATATACATAGTATTTGCCATCGTTTTCGCTTTGCAATTATTATACCTATAATTATTATCCGGATAATAATTGGTGAAACAGGCATAAAAAGGCATTGAAAAACAAAGCATAATACGATATTATTTGTACTTTTGCAAAAAATACTCGTTTTCTTACTTAACATTCCACCGCGGGGAGTGTATTATAAGTGTATCGCGATGCAAAATTGATTGAAAAAAGTAAAGTATGACATTAGAAGAGTTATAGAGATTGAATCCAACTATATGGATGACGAGGCTTCAGAACAGGAGTACTATATATTGATATCCGACTGGAATGGAAGATATATTCTTCCAAAGAACTGGTTTCGCATGAAGAGCTGGGCCAACGGCAAGGCCGTCTATCGCAAGGGCATGAACCCGAAGAAGTAGCCCCATCGAAAAGTAAAACATAAATCCCGCCCTTGGTCAATAGACTCGGGGCGGGATTTTTGATTGTGTATTTATTTAAGCACATGCTTTATGAAATCCATGAACAGTGGGTGTGGATTGAGCACCGAACTGGAATATTCTGGATGGAACTGGGTGCCGATGAACCAGCGTTTCTCCGGAATCTCGACAATCTCAACAAGTCCACTCTCCGGATTAATACCGACACACTGCATGCCTTTCTCCTGATATTCATCGAAATACTTGCTGTTGAACTCATAACGATGGCGATGACGCTCCTGAACACTGGTAACACCATAAGCCTCGGCAGTACGGCTTCCCGGACGAACATCACAGTCGTAGGCTCCAAGTCGCATGGTACCACCCATCTTCGTGATGGTCTTCTGGTCTTCCATGATATCGATGACATTATGCGGTGTCTGGGCATCCATCTCACGACTGTTGGCATCTTTATACCCAAGGACATTGCGGGCAAACTCGATGACCATCATCTGCATACCCAGACAGATTCCGAAGGTAGGCATATCATTCTCACGACAGTACTCAACAGCAATGATCTTTCCCTCGATACCTCGCTGACCGAATCCCGGACAGATAAGAACGCCATCGGCTGCCGACAGTCGCTCTGCTACATTCTCACGTGTGAGTTCCTCACTGTTCACAAACTCGAGTTTTACCTTGCAGTCGTTATATATTCCGGCAAGATTAAGACTCTCGCGGATTGACTTATAGGCGTCCTGCAAGTCGTATTTACCTACGAGTGCCACAGTGGCACTCTTCGTGGCGTTCTTCTGCATATCAAGGAAACGACGCCATGGTTCCATTCGCGGTGTCTCGCCTACCGGCACACCAAACTTACGCAGTATGGCAGCATCGAGTCCCTGGCGTTGCATGCTTACCGGCACCTCATAGATGCTTGGCATGTCCTCGCTTTGGACAACACACTCAAGATCGACATTACAGAACGAAGCAACCTTCTGACGGACACTGTCACTGAGATGCTGCTCTGTACGAAGGATGAGTACATCAGGCTGAATACCCATTCCCTGCAACTCTTTCACAGAATGCTGTGTCGGTTTGGTTTTCAACTCACCGGCCGCCTTCAGATATGGCACATAGGTAAGGTGAACGCAAAGGGTACGACCTGACAACTCCCAACGCAACTGGCGTATAGCCTCCATGAACGGAGCACTCTCGATATCACCGATAGTACCACCGACCTCTGTGATGATGAAGTCATAGTCCTCAGGATCATCCTCGCGCATCATCATTCGCTTTATCTCGTTGGTGATATGTGGCACCACCTGAATGGTCTTGCCGAGATAATCACCACGACGCTCCTTGTCGATGACCGACTGATAGATACGACCAGTGGTTACGGAATTGCCACGAGTGGTGCGGATTCCTGTGAAACGCTCATAGTGACCGAGGTCAAGGTCGGTCTCCATACCATCGACGGTGACATAGCACTCGCCATGCTCGTATGGGTTGAGAGTTCCTGGATCGATGTTGATATACGGATCGAACTTCTGGATTGTGATTTTATAGCCGCGAGCCTGCAGCAACTTACCTATTGATGACGAGATGATGCCCTTACCGAGTGACGAAACAACACCTCCTGTAACAAAAATATAACGAGACATGATGTAATTTACAATTTACGGATTTACAATTTACAATTTTATTAACGATAACGACGACAATGACTAATCAACGCCCTTGATACCATTTCACATAGGTTTGGAGAACCATTCTCACGCCGCCGGGGGTTGGATAGTGACCAGTGAAATACCAGTCGCCGGGATGATTGGGTGAGGCGTGATGCAGACCTTCAATACTCTGATATACAATCTCTATCGGTGTGGTGACACCCTCAGGACGGAGTATCTCCACCATCTTGGCGTTGAGTTCCTCGGTGGTGAACGGTTCGTAGAGACGGCGCACTGGAATATCGTCAATGCCGAGGTCCTTGCTCTCGAGCAATGCCTTACAGTCGTTGTACACATCGTCAAGGATTTGTTCCATGCCACGCTCCTTCAACAATGCCATGCATGCCTGAAAGGCAATAAACTCTCCAAGACGACTCATATCAATGCCGTAATAGTCGGGATAGCGTATCTGCGGTGCCGAACTGACGATGACAATCTTCTTCGGATGCAGGCGGTCGAGAATCTTTATGATACTCTCGCGCAGGGTTGTACCTCTGACAATGGAATCGTCGATAACCACGAGATTATCGACACCGGCTTCCACAGTGCCGTAGGTGATATCATAAACATGAGCGGCGAGGTCATTGCGGGAGTTGCCCTCGGTGATGAAGGTGCGCAGTTTGATGTCTTTCGACACAATCTTCTCGGTTCTCACCATCGGGAACTCTTCCTTGATACCTTCGACCATTCCCTGAAAGGCAGTCTCGGCAGTGTTAGGGATATACGAGAACACGGTGTGTTCCACATCATTGCCGACAGCACGGAGAATCTGACTCTTCAACTGCTTGCCGAGTTGTTTTCTTTCAAGGTAGATATCACGGTCGTTGCCTCGACTGAAATATATTCTCTCGAACGAGCATGCTGCGAAATTCTTTGGCTGGATAATCTGTCGGAGGTTCATCTCGCCTGCCTGACTGATGCAGAGTGCTTCACCAGGATGGAGTTCATGAATATCGTCGGTAAGGAGATCGAAGGTGGTCTGCAGCACTGGGCGTTCACTTGCAATAGCCACTATCTCATCGTCGGCATAGTAGAACGCCGGACGAATGCCCCACGGATCGCGCATAGAGAACAGTTCACCGCTACCTGTGAGTCCACACACTACATATCCTCCATCAAACTGTGGCATAGCACTGGCGAGGACATTTCCCATATCCATGTGGGTGTCGATATAATCGGTGATGTCGAGTCCTTCCAATCCCTGTTCCTTGGCATCAACGAAATTGCGCTCTGCCTCACGGTCAAGACGGTGACCGAGATATTCGAGCATGATATAGGTATCACTATAGACTCGTGGGAACTGCCCCTGGGCGGTGAGAAGAGAGAATATCTCATCGACATTGGTCATGTTGAAGTTGCCACAGAGACAGAGGTTCTTTGCTTTCCAGTTGTTTCTACGCAAAAAGGGATGGACATATTTCAGTCCTCCCTTTCCAGTGGTACTGTACCGCAGATGACCCATATACAACTCGCCGATGAATGGAGTATGGCCGGTAGGGTCATCATCGTTAGGGGTGTTTATCTGATGCGAAGCCGAAGCAAAGACTTTCGTTATGGCGTCCTTGCCTTCCGCCTTCTCACGGAACATATACTCGTGTCCGGCTTCGGGGTTGAGTTTCACACAGGCTATACCTGCGCCTTCCTGCCCACGGTTGTGCTGTTTCTCCATCATCAGATAGAGTTTGTTCAGACCGTAAGCCTCCGTGCCGTATTTCTTCTTATAATGCTCCAACGGCTTCAGGAGCCTAATCATTGCTATGCCACACATCTATGAATTGGACAATTTACTAATTTTTCCGTGAACTCAGGCAGCAAAACCTGAGTCCAATTTACACTTTATATTTAACTATTCAACGCCCTTCCCAATCAAGGGGGAAGGGAAGAGCCGAAGGCGAGGGGTTAGGGGCGATATGCCTTCTCATGCACTCCGGCGACGGCGCGACCTGATGGGTCATTCATCGTCTTCCATGCCTCGTCCCATTCGAGGGCTTTGGCTGTTGAGCATGCCACTGATGCCTCATGAGGCACGGCACGGGCTGCACTGTCGCTTGGGAAATGCTCCTCGAAAATAGAACGATAGTAGTATTCCTCCTTGCACAACGGAGTGTTGATAGGGAATCGCTCTGCCGCATGTGCCATCTGCTCATCGGTGACAGCCTCGGAGGTAATCTGCTTCAGGGTGTCAATCCACGAGTAGCCTACTCCATCAGAGAATTGTTCCTTCTGTCGCCATGCCACACTCTCTGGCAGCATATCGGCGAAGGCCTCACGCACGAGTTTCTTCTCCATAACATTGCCCGGACACATCTTATGCTCTGGGTTCAACGACATTGCAACCTCGAGGAACTCCTTATCGAGGAACGGCACACGACCTTCGACACCCCATGCCGACAACGATTTGTTGGCGCGAAGACAGTCGTACAGATGCAACTTGCCCAACTTACGCACTGTCTCTTCATGGAACTCCTTTGCGTCTGGTGCCTTATGGAAATACAGATAACCGCCGAACACCTCGTCGGCTCCCTCGCCCGAGAGTACCATCTTGATACCCATCGACTTGATGACGCGGGCAAGGAGATACATCGGTGTTGAGGCACGGACGGTAGTCACATCATAGGTCTCTATATAATAGATGACATCGCGAATGGCATCAAGACCTTCCTGGATGGTATAGTTTATCTCATGATGAACAGTGCCGATGTAATCAGCCACAAGACGAGCCTTTGCAAGATCAGGAGCACCCTTCAAGCCAACAGCGAAACTATGCAAGCGTGGCCACCAGGCGCGCTCTTCTCCGTCGGACTCTACACGATGGGCAGAGTATTTCTTGGCTATGGCTGATGTGACCGACGAGTCGAGACCGCCGGAGAGAAGCACACCGTAAGGCACATCGCACATCAACTGTCGCTTGACGGCTGATTCAAGGGCATCATGAACAGCCTCGACACTGTGCTTATACGACAGATGGGCTGTCTCGCCTATCTCACCGCCACAATCCTGTGGCATTCGTTCCATCCACTCACGCGTGTACCATTTCTTAAGTGAAGAATGAAGAGAGAAGAGTGAAGAATCCTTCTTGCCGTAATAGTAATGTCCTGGGAGGAATGGTTCATACTCATCACAGAAACCCTCGAGGGCTTTCAGTTCTGATGCCACATATATCTTTCCATCGCTGTCACGACCGATATACAATGGAATGACACCTATCGGATCGCGACCGATAAGATACTCGTCGCGCTCCTCATCATAAAGACAGAAAGCAAAGATACCATTGAGTTTTTCGAAAATCCAAGCGGGATCCTTTTCCCCTTGAGAAGGGTTTGGTGAGTTCTTCCAATCGCGGTAAAGGGCGAGGATCACCTCACAGTCGGAACCGGTCTGAAACTCATAACGACCTTCATACCACTTACGGATTTCGCGATGGTTGTAAATCTCACCATTCACGGCGAGTACCTGGTGTCTGTCAGGCGAGAACAAAGGCTGCTGACCTGACTCCGGATCGACAATACTCAATCGCTCGTGAGCAAGTATGGCACTGCCACCACAATAAATTCCACTCCAGTCAGGACCACGGTGACGAATCTTCTTCGCCATCATAAGCGCCTTATCACGCAACGCTTGACTTTGTTCACCTATATTTAATATACACGCAATACCACACATAACACCGTTTACGATTTGATAGTTTTACATTTTTACGATTTATGGTGCAAAATTACTACATTATGTTATCAAAAACAACACCAAACAAGCATTTTGCTACACATCAACAACAATAACTAACACATTGAAACCGAATTGTTACGTTTTACTTTCAATTTAAAAGCGGATTTATGTTATTGTCTGTCAAATTGAAACGAATAGCAAATTTCTTTTTGAA
>JAZQOD010000132.1:0-8552 GCA_045627685.1 Prevotella sp.
GCAAGGTTGAAGATAGCGCCATCGCTATCGCCATCGTTATCGTTAACGCTATCAATACCCGCAGCATTACTATCTGTGAACTTGATTACCATACCCTCGGCAGCGATAGTAACCTTAACATAGTAAGTGCCGGTAGCTGGAGCTGTGCAGTATGTTGTGTAAGCACCGTCTGCGTCTGGGTTCCACTGTGAAATAATCTCATTTGAACCCTCAGCATAGATTTCGCTGAACTGATAGTAGCCTGGAGCTGAAGAGATTTCAAGTTCGCTGCCCTCGGTAGTATTGAACTTATACCAGAGTGGGTTGCTTGTTGTTGCACTGCGTGGAACGATGTTGTCGCCTACGAGGAGGTCGATAGCTGTGTCCTGAGTGTCACCAGGCTGTGCCTCCTGCTCTTCGAAGTGGAGCAGTGCCTCGCTGTGTTCTTTTACAGAATTGACGTGAACAATAACTTCCTGACCAGCCTTTACAGGGATTGTAATGTCGAAAGTATATGTCATCCAGTCACCGATAGATACCTCATAGCCGTTCTCGTCGATGTACCATACATTTGTCTGTGCGCTGTAGTCGTCAGCCCACTCATTCATAGGAAGGTCGGTGTAGATATGGAGCTTGCCCGCATTCTCTACGGTGTAAGCATAGTACATCTCACCAACGGTCTGTCCTGCAGCAACAACACCACCACAGTGGAGTGGGTTTGAAACATCCTCACCAGCCTCGAAATCGAGCTGAGCGAAAGCGATGTTTGTCTTCTGTGTGGTAACAACCTTCACGATAACAGTCTCACCCTCGGTGATCTTTGTCTTCATACCGTTGTTCACCTCAACAGCCTTACGGTCGTTCCATGTGCTGTTGTCACGTGGGAAGGTGATGGTAGCCTGGTTGGCTGTTACTCTCAACCAGCCGTTCTTTGTGCCGGTAACAGAATAGAAACGTGTGCACTCTGCCTCCTGCGACATTGTTGCCTTTGTAACAACGATAGGGTTGCCGATAACCTCACCTGGTTCAGCTGCTGAGAATGCGAGTGAAAGTGTCACAGGCTTGCCCTCAGCATTGTCCACTCTGAGAGTGTAGGTGGTGCCAGGAGTTACCTCTGCGTGAATGGTCTTACCCTTAGCGAGTGTTGTGTAACCACTCATGACATGGATGTCCGAACCGTCATTCTCCATTGCTGGTTCTACAGTGACATCAACGAAGTCAGCGTCGGTCTCAGGAGTTGTGAACTGGTAGAAGTATGATGTGTTACCATACCATGCTGGAACCTCAGCGGTGTTGTCGGTAATCACGATAGGATGGTCGGAGTCGTCGCCGGCGTTCTGCTCGATAACGGCAGTGAATGTCTGCTCCTCTGCTGTGTCCTCACCCTTGACAATCTTCACAAGGTATGTAGCGTAGGTGTAGATAGAGCAACGCACATGGATGCAGTCAGGTGATGTTGCCTGTGCAAAGTCAGGGCTGTTTGCAGGGATTACCTGTGCAGAACCGCCACCGAGGGTGATGCCGTTACCCTCAATGTATGCTATACCCTCCTGTGCTGGCAGTGCATACCAGTACTCGCCTGCTGCTGCAGGGATTGTACCGGTGGTGCCGTTGAACTCGAATGGGAAGAATGATGTTGTACCAGGAACGAGTGTGTCCATAGCGGCCGATGCATTGAAGTAGCTGTCGCTCTTCAAACCTACATAATATGTCTGACCTGGCTGAGTGTTTGGCACAATCACCTCCTTGCCGTTTTCTGTTGTTGCCACGAAAAGAGTCATGATGTTGTTGCTTTCTGCGTCAACAAGTCTTGCTTCGTTCACACCTGAAGAAACATTTATGCGGATAGCGTTGCCTTCGCCTGCAGTCACCTTTACATAGGTGAAGGTAGGGTTGTAACCGTTCTTGTAGCAAGGAAGGTTTACCAGCTCCTCGCCGAGAACGAGGTCGAAAGCATCGTCGGCAGTCTTACCATGACCGAGGTATGGTGCTGACTCCCAGTCGGCATCGAATGTCATTGTAGCGAGGTAATAGCTTGTAGCCTTGAAATAATAGGTGGTGTTACCCTCGAGAGCGTACACATCAGCATCGCCGCTTTTTGTTGATGACACCTGAGTATCCCATGTGCCGTCTGTTGAACAGCTCACGCTCACTGCAGCGAAACCATACTCGTTGAGTGCGAGGTTACTGATGGAAACCAGCTCGCCCTCGGTTGTTGTGTGCTTGAACCACGCTTCGTTTGTGGCCCAGCTACCTTCTACATAGTCAGGATTGGTGTAAGAGTTTGTACCCTTCACCAATTCCAATGCTGTCTCCATTGATGTCTGGGCGAACATTGTCATGCCCATCATCAACAGGAAGAAAAGAGATAAAGTTTTTTTCATAAGTTGAATTTTTATTAATTAGTGAATATTTTCTTTGTTTCTGCTCCGTTCTTTATGATGTAAAGCCCAGGCTTGCTGGTCGATGTCACCTCACGTCCGAAAGCATCATAGATTGTGGTGTGAGGAGTGAGGAGTGGGGAGTGGGGAGTGATGCCGGCGGTGTTATCGTCTGGCGAAGCACAGAACGCAGTCTCGATATAGTTTGTGCCGTTGTTGAGTATGATTCCCACAACGCGCACGTTATCCTTATTCTGTATGCCGTAGTGCTTCTCGCCCTCGTAAACAGGCAACGTGAGGGTGTAATCCACAGTGGTTGGCTCCCCAGTGCCCAAGAGGGTAGGGAGTTGCATGCCATAGGCATCAGGGAAGATACCGCGTGCCACATCGTTGAACACAACATCGCGTGTATGTTCGCTCTTCTCTTCCCAGCCATACATATATCCATTCTTGCCGTCACCGTAGTAGTTTGTCTGCGTATAACCCGTGATGCCGTCCTCTACAAGGATATAAGCGATGTTATAGAGCTCAGGGGTGGTGGCAACGGTGATGTTCGGGTTTGTTGTTATCTCCGCAGTGATGTTGATGGCAGTCTTGTCCTCGTTCCAATCAGCAGTGCCACTGATGTTCATTGGCGACTCCGACATCATTGTGGTGTTATACATGTGGGCAATGCCGCTGAAAGGATCACCTTTTGTTCGGCGACTCATCAGACAGGTAGGGAATCCCTCCATCTGGTCGAGTATTGGCCGGTAACTGTGCGGATATTCCGCAGGTATCTCCATGACATCGTTACCGTGAATGCTTACTGCAAGGAAGTTGTTCGGATGCTGCTCTTTCATGAGTTCCATACCCACCATGCCTCGTGGACACCAGCCACACCACAGTCCTGTACCCTCCTCGCACACTGCCACGCGTGCATACTCTGGGTTGAGTACAGTCATCTTCGTGGTGAAGGAGTTGTTGCCTTCATATTCATCGGCAACACCGTTCACACTGGTGATAGTGCAACTTACGATATACTGACCAGGCACTGCCGATGGCACATCAAACGAGAACTCAGCATATTCGTTGGGCGCAATATTACATTCCACAGTCTTGCTTCCGCCTTCGCTATCGCTATCGCTAACGCTATACTTAATCTCGAACTCCCTTACCGTAGCAGTACCACCATTACGAACCTTCGAAGTGATGGTAGTCATCTCCGACGCTAATGGCGCCTTGAAGTCTGCCACACCGCTCAGTCTCAGCTCATGCTTTGGAAGGCTCTCACCCTCCAGCACAGCCTCTATCGAGAGAGAGCCTGTCAGCGACACCCAACTGGTGTTGGCGTTCTGGTAAATCATTGCGGCGTTAGGAAACGACTCCGTTGAGTAACCAATACCCCCCGTCGTCTCGAAGGTGGCCTTGTAGCCGATGGCCAAATCCACACCAGCCTCGATGACTACAGGTTCGTCGAGCTCAATCTCGTTCCAACCCGATGCCAGTTCACCGATCTTCTTCTTGTAGATAGACATGTCGTCATGGGCATCGTTCTTCACATACACATACACATTCCTTGCCGGAGCATTGAGACCAATGCGGACCTTCTTTATGGAAGCCCCCACATAAGGTGCTGTCAACTCGGCAGGCAACGCGACGTAAGGAGTGTATGTCGATGCATCACCCCAGTGAGCGTTCATTTCAGAACCATATTTGAAAGTAAATTCTTCTGCATGTGATACTGCACATGACAACAGCATGACCGAAATCATGAATACAAAATTTCTCATTCTTTTTGATTTGCTTTTCCCCCGTATAGAGTAGAATTTAAGTAGAATTAAAGTACGTTTGCTTGGTAATTCGCTTGCAAAATTATAAAATAATTATAATATTTTGTCTATTTTCCCCAACTTTTTTGTTTGTTGGGAATAAATTCTTATTTTTGCACCACCAAATCTACCTTCAACTATGGATCGACGTGAATTTCTATCAACCTTAGGACTCGGCCTCATATCCCTGCCGCTCTCTTCGTCGCATTTGCCATCACTATCCTTTTCCTCCCCCTTTGGGGGCCGGGGGGCTTTTCCTATCACTCCCCCTTCGGGGGCTGGGGGGCTTTACTCCATCGTCCTCCTGGGCGACACCCATTTCGATACTGAACCTGCTTCCGTTTATCATTCCAACTACAACGAACCCGTGGAGTGGCTCAACCGTGTGCAGCGTGCGGAGTTCGCCCGCAATGGTGAGATGTGGCGTGAGCGCTGTCCACGGATGGTGAAGCGTGCCGCACGACTCGTCACCAAAGATACCCGGATGGTGTTCCAGATGGCCGACCTCGTGCAGGGCGACTGTGGTAATGGTGATGTGCATCGAAAGATGCTCGACGATGTGATGAACTATTTCAAGGGTGAGTTTCATGGACTGCCGTTCGTCACTGTCGAGGGCAACCACGACTTCCGTGGTGTCGATGCCGAGGCTGTGTATCATGACTATATGCCGAAGCGTATGAGTAAGGAACTGGGAATGGATATCCAGAAGACAACGTTCAGTTTCAATATCGGTCCCGACGCTTTCATCTTCATCGACTTCGAACACCCTGACGATGCAGAAATCGACCGTCTGCTCGATGCCACCGAGGGAGCCCGCTACACCTTTGTCATTGTCCACGGAGCACTGTTCCCTATGGACGATCCTGGTTGCCGTTGGATATTCCATGGAGGCGACAGCGAGGAGCACACCGCTGCCCGTCGTCATTTCCGTAAGCGTTTTGCCGAGAGGAATGTCATCTGTCTCTGCGGTCACACCCACACCACCGAGTTCTACGACTGGTATGGCGATGGAGGACGAATCACCCAGGTGACTCTCAACAGCGTGTGGAAGGACGAGGCGACAGGTCATTATGTCATCGATGCCGAAGGTCCTGAGAACTACGGATCGTTGATGAAGGCGAAGATGAAAGATGATGGTTCGAAGCCGAAGGACGAGACAGCCCTGTTTGATGAGTATCGTCCGGGATTGAAGACCTGGACGCACTCCCCAGCCGCTGGGTCGTACAGAATGAATGTCAGCAAGAAAGGCGTCACCATCGACTTCTACGCCGGCGCTTCCGAGAAAGTGTCAAAGAGGTTTGTGATAAGAGCATAAAAAAACACCCTCCCCTCGGGGGAGGGAAGGGGTGGGGTAGTGGAACTCTTTCCACATTGGTTGTTAACAGGTGGGCCTCAGTTACTATTTAAGCGAAAAAAGCGAGGCCCTGAAATTAAGAAAAGATTAAATTATATTCAATTACACAAATGCCCTATGTACACGAAAACCTCGTAAATATTATTTTTTTTTGAACATTAATTATCATTAATCTGGACATTAATTTTCCATTAATATCTTTTCCGCCATACAAGGCATTTTGAAGTCCTCCCCATTATGGGGGAGGTGCCCCTTTATGGGGCGGAGAGGGTCCCCTTATATCAAATGCATCCCCGCCTCCTGGCACTCCTGGCGCATCTGCTCAGGCCATATTGATGCCTGAATCTCACCGATGTGACCTTTGTGGAGCATCACCATACACAGACGGCTCTGACCAATACCACCACCTACTGACAATGGCAGTTCGTCGGCAAGGAGCTTCTTGTGGAAATACAACTCCTTACGCTCTTCCTCACCCTCGAGGGCAAGCTGGCGCAGCAGACTCTCCTTGTCAACACGGATACCCATGGAACTCAACTCGAACGAACGCTCCAATACAGGATACCAGATGAGGATATCACCGTTCAGGCCTTCCAGTCCGTTCTCGCCCACCGTCGACCAGTCATCGTAGTCAGGGGCACGACCGTCGTGCTTCTCGCCGTTCGACAGTTTGCCACCGATGCCAATCACGAACACAGCACCATACTTCTTGCATATCTCGTCCTCGCGCTCCTTGGCAGTGAGGTCAGGATACATCTGCAGCAGTTCCTCGCTGTGGATGAAATGAATCTGTTCAGGCAGGAACGGAGTGAGCTGTGGGTAAGCCTCGCATGCCAAGTATTCCGTACGACGGATGGCAGCATAGATACGCTCCACCACATTCTTCAGATAAGCCACCGTGCGCTGCTCCTTGGTAATCACAGCCTCCCAGTCCCACTGGTCAACATACAGCGAGTGGAGGTTATCCAGTTCCTCATCGGCACGGATAGCGTTCATATCGGTGTAGATACCATATCCTGGCTTCACCTGATACTCGGCAAGCGTCAGTCGCTTCCATTTTGCCAGTGAGTGCACCACCTCGGCTTTTGCGTCGCCCAGTTCCTTGATAGGGAAGGTCACAGCACGCTCAACGCCGTTCAGATCGTCGTTGATACCAAGACCTTTGAGTACGAACAGAGGAGCCGTAGCGCGACGGAGTCGCAACTCGGTAGAGAGGTTCTGCTGGAAGAATTCCTTAATCAGTTTGATACCCTGCTCAGTCTGTTGCATATCCAGCGCAGGCACATATCCTTTTGGTTTTAGTATTTTCATTGTTTGTTATCCTTATTGTTTTGTTTGCTTAATCTATTAGGGCCCGCACTGTGCTCTCCGTCAGTATGGCTAACCTCAAAAGCTCCCTCCCATTGGGGGGAGGGCAGGGGAGGGGCTTTTCTTTATCATTTTGCAACCACAAAGGTAATAACAAATATCAAAAGCACCAAATTTTTAGCGATTTATTTCACAAAATGTATAAAAGTTATGCCGATAACCATCTGTGCGTTTGTTTAGGGTGAAAAATGGATTAACATTATGATGAAGGCTTATCGCCTTTGTTGCCTTGTCGCATATTCATTGCCTAAAAGTAAACTCTATGCCAATGAATCTGTCTCCAATGCCACTCTCGCTCTGATGAGCCTCGAGTGCATCATAATATTAATCTAAAATCGCTGTCGCAGCAAAATATTTAAAAATCTGTTCACGCGCTGCTATCCCCGCACTGTTAGAAAGAGTATCTTCTTAGCCCTCCCCCTCGGGGGAGCGGGGAGAGGGGCTATTTTTAAATATTTTGCTGCCTGCGGCCATTTTAATTTGCTGATAATCTGGGCTGACTCATCAGAGGCAGCGTATTGGCAGATGGGAGTGGGCGGCAAACTTGTTTGCAAGAACACTCACATTGGCAATACAACCACGCAGTGGAGATTATCAGGAAATCATTTTTCATCTTTATATAATTATTACATGGTTTTGTTGGTAGGTCGAAATAAATCCCCATAAACCTTTTGTGTTTTTCGGTTTTTATTGTAATTTTGTCATCGGAACAACCAAAAAACAATATTTATGATTGAAAACAAACAGCAATATCTCGCCGAATGGGCTGAGCGCTACAAGAATGATCTGCTGAACGACATCATGCCGTTCTGGTTGAAATACGGTCTCGACCGCGAGAACGGAGGCGTTTACACCTGCCTCGATCGCGACGGTACACTCATCGACACCACAAAAAGCGTGTGGTTCCAGGGACGCTTCGGATTCACCACCGCTTTCGCCTACAACAACATCGAAAAGCGACCAGAATTCCTCGAAGCCTCAAAGAGTTGCATCGACTTCATCGAGGCACACTGCTTCGACACCGACGGACACATGTTCTTCGAGGTGATGGCCGACGGCACACCACTCCGTAAGCGCCGTTATGTCTTCTCCGAAGGCTTTGCTGCCATCGCCATGTCGGAATATAGCATCGCCACCGGTGAGAAACGCTATGCCGAGCGCGCCCTGGAAATCTTCAACAGCATAATCCGCATGCTCGAGACACCGGGATTCCTCGAACCGAAATATATGGACACTATGAAGTCGCAGGGCCATAGCATCACGATGATCCTCGTGAACACCGCCTCGCGCATCCGTGCTGCCATCGACGACCCAGTGCTCACCGAGCGCATCGACATCTCTATACACCGCCTGCGTAAGTATTTCATGCATCCGGAGTACAAGGCACTGCTGGAATGCGTAGGACCAGAAGGCGAGTTCATCGACAACATCAACGGTCGTCTCATCAACCCAGGACACTGCATCGAGACAGCATGGTTCATCCTTGAGGAAGCCCGTCAGCGAGGCTGGGACAAAGACCTCGTCGATATGGGCCTCACCATCCTCGACTGGTCGTGGCAGTGGGGCTGGGACGAGCAGTATGGCGGCATCATCAACTTCCGCGACTGTAAGGGATTCCCACAGCAGGACTATTCACAGGACATGAAGTTCTGGTGGCCA
>JAZQOD010000133.1:0-7216 GCA_045627685.1 Prevotella sp.
GTGTTCGGGCTGATGGGGATTCTCCTGCCTCCTATGGGTGTCATTGACAGTTCTGTGAACATGCTCATCGCCCAACTACTCGTGCTTACTGCAACACTCCTCGGCATAAAAGACCTCCATCTACCTAAAAGCTAACCTCAATTCTCTCCCCCTATTGGGGGGAGATGGAGGGGGGCTTCAGTTGATGTAGCACTACTCAAACGGAATTCAACATTAAAGGCAGGGGATTGTTTAGATCTCCTGCCTATGTTGTATGTATATAATATGTATTACCCTGAGGGAGTGGTGTTACTTCTTGATGAAGTCGCAACCTGAGTTTGTCTTGGTGAAGGTTCCCTCGATTGTGAAGTTCATCTTTGGGAAAAGGTCTTCTTCAAGGAATATGAGGGCCAGCTCACGTGACACACCAACTACATACAGTTTACCGTCCTGGAGGAGAATTTTTTCTCCTTCTGCGATTGTCGAATATCTTGCCTCTACTCGTGGAATGTATGCTACAAGGTCGAAATCCTCGTGGCTGTTGATATACTCGTCGAAAGTAGGCTTCTTGACTGCCTTCATCACCATTTTCACTGTTGCAGGCAATGTTGTTGACTCATCAATGAATGGGATTGTGCCATCCTCGCCTGGGGTCATCACCTTTGTTGTACCGTCCATAGCGGTGTAGGTCACTGTGATGTCATAGAGGTTGAGAATGTCCTCACTGAACTCAGGTCTTGCCTGGAAAATTGCACTCTTGAACTTGTTGCCTGTGTACTCTTCTTCTTTTGTCTCACACGATACGAATGCCATGCAACAGAGGCAGAGCATCATTACTGAAAAAATCTTTTTCATCTTACATTAGTTTTTAAAAGGGTTTATAATTATTTCTCAAATGTTTACGAGGTTATTTATCACTATTTGCTGGCATTATCATCCAAACTGCCTGCAAAATTAAAAAGAAAAGTCCAAAATGCATCCATCAAGACGCACCATCTTGCGTAAGAAAGTATTTTTATTGACTTGTGTAGATTTTTAGTGTATCCGGGGGTGCACACGCTCGGGGAGAAATCCTCGGGCGTTTATTTTGTTGTTTCCTAGCTCCACATTTTTCATCGGCGAAAAGAAATACACCACTAGCAGAAAGAGGATTTAGTAGTTAAATAATAATAAATGTGGCAAAAAGTTTCTCAGTTCGGAAACTTTTCATTATTTTTGCAGAAAAATTAAGATTATGACTACAAATGCAAATAGACCGACAAATGTTCTTGGCGAGACCATACGTAACGTCCGTAAAAGTAAGGGTATGACTCAAGAACAGCTGGGACGCAAGATTGGCTTAGGCAAAAGTGGAATCAGCAAAATAGAAAATGGTCAGACCCGTATTACAGTTGAGGACGCTTCAATACTCCTTGAAGCAATGGGCGAGAAATTGGAGATTTCTGTTCTGGGAAGCAAAGATAGTGAGGCCGCTAGAAACCAAAAGGCCATCTTCCTTACTACTGGTATAAATTGGTTTGCTGAAGCTCACGACATTCCAGTAGATGAGGCGTATCGTTATCTTTTGCGATTCAAAGGTATAGACTTCCTTGAAGAAAACTATCGCTTCGAGCAAACACTCCCACAAGGTGTCGTTGTAAAAGATCTCACACGTATATGCTCCAATAATGGTGGTACACTATGAAATTGCTACACGGAAGTAATGTTGAGATAGAGCATCCTCTTTTGGAAAAGTGTCAGTCGAATAACGATTTCGGAAAGGGATTTTATATGACCCCAAGTTGGCAACGTGCTTGGGAAATGGGAAGACGCAGAGTGAACTTCTATGGTGGAGATATTTGTATAAGCACATTCCTGTATTATCCCAAAGCATTTGCTGACAAGGGATTGCAAATTAAAGAATTTAAAGGATTTTCAACAGAATGGGCTCGTTTTATAATTTGCAACAGGGAAGATGCAGACTATGCTCATCCTTATGATGTAGTCGTAGGAGCTGTTGCAGACGCAATCTTGGATAGAGAACTGAAGAATTACAAGAAAGAATTCGGGGATGCATATCTTGAGGATGACAATCTCAGAGTTTTCATATCTCGAATATCTCAGTTTGGAAGTAGCTATATACAATACTGCTTCTGTACGCAAAAGGCAATGGACGAATTAATAAAATTCTAGCGAATATGGAAGAAAGAATTGACTTCATGACAGCTTTAACATTAGCTATTGCTAATAAGTATAACATGACGGCACGCGATGCTGTTGGTATGGTAATGACATCAAAATATGCAAAAGGTGACTTTGTTCCAGAAGATTCTTATACCACGGAACAGATAGAAGAAATGATCTCAACTCTATAATCTTCACCAGCCACAACTCTGTGCCAAATAGTATATCATTGCCTTTTTTTATCGCGAATAATTTTGGCGATTGAAAAAGATTTCGTATTTTTGCAATGTGAATCACATTGCGAGCCTCGGCTGCACGAGCCTTGCATAAGATTTGGCACCATATTCAGTAGACTGGATCAATAGGAATATAATTAGTTGTAGTCATGGGAAAAATATTTGAATACTTCGGTTTTATCTTCTACTTCTTCTCTAATGAACATGAACCTGTGCATGTACATGTAAAACATGGTAGTGAAGAATGTATTTTCGACTTGATAATAGAGGACGGCAAGCTAATCCGTTTGGACAGACGCGAAAAGACAGGTGCTGACCCTATGAATTCCCAAGATGCAGCTGATGCGATGGAGTTTATCAATTACTACTGGAAAGAGATTGTAGAAAAATGGGTTGAGTGTTTTGTATATCGCAGAGCGGTGAAAAACACTAAAATCAATAAACGAATACGTAAAAACAAGGAGGATTAATTTATGGCACGATTAATAATAACAGAGGCTCGGCCGGTAGGAAATCTGACCATCGAGATGAAGTTCAATGATAATACTATACAGCGTGTTGACATTGGGGAATTCATTCATCGTCACCCACATCCACAGTATGACAAGTATCTTGACGAGGCAGAGTTCCTCAAGTTCACTATCGACGATGGCAATATTGTTTGGGGTGAGGATTGGGACCTGATATTCCCGATTGAGCAGCTCCACAGTGGTTCAATAGCATAATAAAAGTCATCAACAACAAGCACATTATATGTTTTCCCATAGTGTCTTGAAAAAATCATCTTTGCCTCATTCAGAATCTTTCCATATAATGGTTTTGTCGAATCAAGGGCGTTTTCAATATTTTCAATAGACATAGACAATGTGTGATTTCCCCTGCTATTTCATTTAGTTTATACCACATTTGTCTAAACCAAATTATACTGTATTCTTTTTGGTATTTGTTCTTTGCATCAAAGTTTCTTAAATAAACTTCATATAATGTCGCGAATGCTCTGTCTTTGATAAAGACTATCCATTCTTTATTTGCTAAGTTCGGTGTTTGTGCAGGTACAGGCATTATAAATTATATTTTTCTTTTATTTCATTAAGTGTTGAATATCCTAAGGATTTCATATATTCAAATATATTATCAACTTCCATTATTTGTTCATTAGTACTTTCCGTTAAGCAATTCTCTTTAATATATTCTTCACATTCTTCAAGTGTGAAATTTCTTCTTGCTTCAAATTCTTTTATAAGTGTTTCGTTTGACTTCATTGTTACATCTTGTGCTATTTTTTGCCCTTCTTGTTATTGTTACCGCCATTATTTTGGGTGTTATTTCTCTTATTATTCACAGCGGATTCACCTATTATTTCCATATCCATAATATCTTCAGGAATATTATCTAAAGACTCATTCAAGTCAACTTTAAATGTACCGTTCATTAATTCTTGTTCTACTATTGTTGGTTCCCAATTTAAAATAGTGAATCCTTCGCCTATTAATGTTTTTCCCATATTTGCTTTATCTATAAATATTACCAATATAACTATTCTCCTGCAAATATACGATAAAATCATGAGACGTAGGACTTTATTCTACGTTTTTTATCATATTATCCACAACAATTCATATTTATGAAGGTGGATCAGGGGATTGGTCCATTGGCCCACTTCGCCAGATACACCTCTATAAATCATTTTTTTACCTTGTATCACTAATGTCCGGTTAAAATTTTCTTTGCCTGCGGCGCAACATTAATTATCACGAATTTCCCATTAATTAACCATTAATTATTTTCGTAAGTTTTTGATTCTCAGAGTAATATAAATTAATGAAAAATTAATGTTAGATTAATGGCAATTAATGTTAAGCGAAGCACAAAATCAAATCCGTTTACTGCGAATTCTCGTATAATTATCTGTTTACCAGTAACTTACGATGAATATTCGTTAAATTTGCCGGACAGCAATGACCTTGTATAAAAATAAGCAAGGATTTTTGACTAATAAAACAACTCTGTGCTAAATAGTATATCATTGCCCTTTTTTATCGCGAATAATTTTGGCGATTGAAAAAGATTTCGTATTTTTGCAATGTGAATCACATTGCGAGCCTCGGCTGCACTCGACAAATAGAAATTGGAAGAATATATTAACAAAACTCTATATCCGTATGAGCACTTCCTTCATAGAATCTATAAGCAAATATCTGACTACCCAGCCAGTAAACAAGGCATGGGTGTTCGGATCGTATAGCCGTGGGGAGGAGCGTGAGGACTCTGACATTGACCTGCTTGTAGAGTACGACCGCAAGAACCATAGTATAGGATTGTTCACCATCATCCGGATTCAGCAACAGTTACAGGAGTTGTTGGGAAAGGAGGTCGATCTGGTGGAAGAAGGTACCCTCATGCCTTTTGCCTTAGAAAGTGCAAACCGCGATAAAGTTCTAATATATGAGAGAATCGATTAGAGACATTGACTAACGATATTCCGGAACTCAGACCTTATATTGTCAAATATATAGATGAACTGCAAAACGAATAGAAAGTAGAAACTAATTGTAGTGGATCAGGGGACAGGCCCGTTGGCCCATTTTTGCCAGATACACATCTTTAATACATACACGCTCGGGGAGAAATTCTCGGGCGTTTTTGGTGAGGAAAATTACAGTATAGGGGATTGTGATATATTGAAAGTATAACGGGTGGATTTATGAGGAAATGGATTATAATTGTTGATTATTGATTAGAGAAAATTAAAAAATGGGTCGATAAAGTGATAGTCTTAACTCTTATATATCAATAAATTGTGATAAATTATGCAATTTTTATGAGATTTGTATGGTTTTACAAATAAAATGAGTAAATTTGTGGGGAAATTAAGAATGATTGAGTTATGATAAAAGAGATAACAAAGATTTTTTTGGTGCTGATGATGCTGACATGGGCGGATTGCTCTATGGCACAGTTCGTAATGCCGCGTCATGAGGCAACGGAGTGGACTCCTTTCACATTGGAGGAGATGCAGGGCGAGGTGCATATCCCGGTGCTGTTCCTGAATTTCGAGCAGGACAACAACGATACGCAGAGGGCTGTCAGTGCGACTCAGCAGGAGTCGTGGATGGAACACCTGAACGAACGCGATGAGGATAATCACATGGGCGAGGATGGTTCGGTGAACGATTACTTCCTTGCGCAGTCGTATGGCAAGATGAATGTGGTATTCGAGAATGTTGGTTCATATACTGCCAGCGGCAAGGGTGCCAACTACACGGATTACACTGAGGATGCGAAACTGGTGGCAAAGGCGGTGAAGAGTCTCACTGATGTGGACTGGTCGCGCTACGACCGCAACGGTGATAAGGATGTGGACTGCCTGCTGGTGATTTTCGCCGGTCATGCTGATGGCGACTACAATACTGCTCGCCGTGCTGTTACGAGTATGTATCCTCATCAGAACTGGCTCACCAACCGTGGTCAGCAGAAGGCTGATGTGGGCGATGGCTATAAGGTGCAGACCTATGTGCTGGCAAACAACCTGCGTGACTCATCGGCTTCGGTTGATGCTATCAACACCGTGTGCCACGAACTGTCGCACGGCATTTTCGACTTGCCTGACTACTATAAGAACGGTGTTTCGTACATGGGGCAGTATGATGCCATGTGCTACGGAATGCGACAGACTGGTTACGGAGCAAAGGGCAACCACTGCTGCGAGTTCACCTCGTTCAACCGTATGTTCCTGGGATGGTTCACTCCGGCTGTGCTCACTGAGCCTTGCCATGTGGTGTTGCGCCCACTGTCGAAGAACGAGGATGCGTGCATCGTGACTGACCCGGCTGATGCTACCCATTTCTATATGTTGGAGAACCGTGCTAAACTCGACGACTCATGGGACAAGAACCTCCCTGCCGGTGGTCTTGTGGTGATAGAGATAAAGTTCAGCAGAAACAATTTCGCGAGCCACACCGTAAACAGCGGTCCTCGCAAGCATGTGGCGCTGGTTAGCGCAGCAACAAACAAACCTGTGGCATACCAGCAATCGACATACTACAACAACGACCAGTCGGTGGTGCCTTTCGGTATCAATGGTCACAACGAGATTCCATCGGCAGTGAACAGCATCTTTGCTACCAAGACAGTGACAAACATCACTGTGAATGCCGACGGAACTGTGGAGTTCGACTTCATGGGTGGTGGCGAGACCATCGACCTCGGTATAGAGCGTAACACCTTGCAGGAGAATGGCAGCCAGTCGCTTTGTGATCTGTCGGGCTGCATCCTTCCCAGTGAGCCTCGCACAGGCGTATATATAAAAGGTGGGAAAAAATATCTGGTGAAATAAGAAAATATACAAGAAAAGATATGAGATTTCGAATTCTAACTGTTCTTCTGGCAATGTCGCTGGCGCCAATAGCCGCAAACGCAGAGACGGAGAACAGTACAACAATCCAATCGCAGCAGGCGCAGGTGAAAATCACCGGTACTGTTGTTGATGCCAACGGCGAACCAATCACTGGTGCCGTCGTGACAGAGAAAGGGTATCCAAAGAACGGAACCATCACCGACATAGATGGTAATTTTGCAATCAGCGTACACTCGACAAGCGCAAAACTCGAAGTGTCGTACATTGGTTACGAGATGCAAACCGTTGCTGCCCAGAAAGGAATGAAGGTGGCACTGAAGGAACAGCCAGACCTGTTGGATGAGGTCGTGGTGGTGGCTTTCGGTAAGCAGAAGCGTGAGGCATTCACCGGTTCGGCAGGTGTTGTCAACTCGGCAAAGATCAGCGAGCGCCAGGTGGAGAACGCCCTCGTGGCACTTAACGGTCAGGTGGCTGGTGTGCA
>JAZQOD010000134.1:0-4196 GCA_045627685.1 Prevotella sp.
TTCGTATAGCCACATCCAGCAGTTTGCGCTTACCCGTAGCCAGATAGTAAGCCACTGCAGCCTCGGTCATGTGACCTGCACAATACATCTCATGACGGTCCATATCAGTCCATCGCTTGTCCAGTCCCGTGAGAGTGTAGAACGTGTTTATATATCCGTCAGGCTGCTGAGCAGCGGCAAACTTGTCAATCCATTCGTCAGCCTTCGCCTCAAGGGCACTGTCAGGATGATTGATGAGCGAGTATGCAATACCTTCAAGAGCCTTGTACACATCAGAGTCGTCGAAGAAGATACCCGAATGTTCGCCTTCGTCCTTTGCTGCGTTCTCGAAATTGCGAATTCGTCCTGTCTGGTTCTCAATCTGGTCGATACACACAGGCAGCGTTGCTGTCTTATGTTTCTCCAGTCGAGGGCTCCAGAAAGCATCGTTGATCTGCACATGAGAGAAATCAATCTGGTTGATCATCTTCATTGACTGAGGCTGTTCGGTGTTCTTGCACGCCACGCACAGCACCACACACGCGAATAATAATAGTTTCTTCATAATTTTCTTTATTTTCATTGCGCCACAAAATTAGCGTTTTCCCTCAACAATAGCAAATAATCCCGCCCTAAACACAAGTAAAATCATAAATCTCGCCTGTAAAAGTGTAAATTTGCTGCTATTTACCTTTTTACCACCACAATTTACGATATAGGCAGCGATAAATTTTGAAATTAGGTTTTTGAAATATACCTTTGCACCAAAATCAACAAATCACAAATCATAAATCCAAAATGAAAAAAGCTTTGATTATCGCACTGATGTGCGTCATTGCCGGGGGTGTGGCTTCGGCAAAGGTTAAGAAAACACAGGAGAAGAAACAAGAACCTGTAGTTCACAAACAGTATAACTCATACCGTGGTCTGGTCATGGCTGGCTATCAGGGATGGTTCAGTGCCGAAGGCGACGGTTCGGGCAACGGATGGAGTACTGGTCTGGGCGACACCAGTCACGACCGATGCTTTATGGACTTCTGGCCTGACACCCGTGAGTATGAGAAACTCTACCCAACAAAGTTCAAGATGTCCGACGGATCACCGGCAATGATGTATTCTCCCTACGACCTATCTACCGTTGACCTCCATTTCAAGTGGATGAAGGAATATGGTGTCGATGGAGTGTTTATGCAGCGCTTCATCAACTCACATAAAGAGGAGAAGTCTTACGGTGGGCGGTCAATAAAGGTGTGGGACAATGCAGTGAAGTCGGCAATGAAATACGACCGTGCTATCTGTATGATGTACGACCTCTCTGGTTGCCATTCGGCTACCATGTGCGACTATGTCTTCAGCGACATCGATGATGTGGCTGAGAAATACAACCTCTTCGACCACGATAAGTTCCCATCATACCTCTATCACAACGGCAAACCGCTGGTTGTTCTCTGGGGCTACGGTTTCGTTGATCGCGAGGGCTATGACCTCAACGATGCACGAAAGATGGTGCAGGGACTCAAAGACCGTGGCTACAGTGTGATGCTCGGTGTTCCTACCTATTGGCGAACCCTTGACCGCGACACACGCAATGACAAGGCACTCCATGAGGTAATCCGTATGGCAGACATCGTGATGCCTTGGTTTGTGGGACGCTATGACGATAAGACATACCAGTCGTTCGCACCGCTCATCGACGAGGATATCAAATGGGCAAAGGCGAACGGTATAGACTATGCACCATTGTGTTATCCTGGATTCTCGTGGTATAATATGGATCCTAATGCTGATGATACCATCGACCGTAACAGTGGACGCTTCTATTGGGAGCAGTTGTCGTATTGCATCTCTCATGGAGCAGAGATGATATATGTGGCGATGTACGATGAGATGAACGAGGGAACAGCCATCTTCAAATGTGCCAAGGATGTGCCTGTACCAACAGAGCATGCGAAGTTCGTGCCTATCGACGATGATGTAGAAACCGACCACTACCTATGGCTCACCGGCAAGGCCGCAGCAATGCTCAAAGCACTCACAAGCAAAGTTCCAGAAAGGTGACACTCTCCTCCCCATGATGGGGAGGGCATCACCATTACTCCCACTTCGGTCATGTGTCGTTATTTAGAAATATTCGTGGGTGCTTCATAACAGTCTTGGACTTTGACTGGTTCATCGCATTAACTTGTCCTTCGTCTCTGCGAATCCCATTTCGGCACCCATCTAATTTCATTTGCAAAGTTAACAAAAAAATCCGAACAAACCAAATTTTTATGCAACAATTTTGCATAAAAATGCAAACTTATTTATTGAAGGATTGAAATGTTGAAATATTGAATTATTGCTGTTATAAATACCTCGTTATCAGGTAGTTATAATAGCAATATTTTTGCGTTGTCAGAACACTGTTTTGACGAGATGAAAACGCCGTTCCAATGTACTCATTTGGGTGAAATGACATCGTTATTTCAGCGTTTTCGTTTTTGTGCCTTGCCATACAACCAACATACGAATAAATATCGCATTTTATTATTAGTGAAATATGTTTACATGCAATGTGTGATATTTTTACTTCGTGGTAGTCCAGAGAGCCTTATTGCGCTAATGTGCTAAATGTGCTTATTGCGCAATAACACTTGAACTTATAGAAAAATGCGCATTTAGCACAATAAGCACAATAGCGCAATAAGAGCAAATAGAGATGATTTTTCTAAACGTATAATTATTATATATATAATATTATTATAATAACGTTAAATACTCCATACTCCAGAGAGTCTTAATGCGCTAATGTGCTAAATGTGCTTATTGCGCTTATTGTGCCTTTTACTTTAATGCCAGATTATAATTATAATACTTGGTGCTGCCGGTGATGTCCTCGATGATACGGAGGAATGGAGGCAGTTTCAGGTCATCGTGGGTGGCGATGCCCTTGGTCTCGAGGATGATAAGACCTGCAGGATCCTTGTAGGTGTCGAGCTCAAAGAACTGACCCTTCCATATGAAACTCTTACGGTTCTTCACTATCGGACGGCGGTATGGGTCTGCCTGCTGGAGCATCGTCTCATAGAGGGTGTTCGGGATAAGACGCTTCGTTACAAGTTCCTCGGTGTCGGACAAGCGGCGGCGGGTGGTGAGGATATTGGAACTGCTGTTGGTGCCGACACGCTTACGGAGGCGTACCTCACAACCTGGTTCGGCAACAAGGTAGGTCTGGGTGATGTCGGTCTCGATGCAGTCCGGCAACTCGCCGGTGATCTCAACGAGGTACTTGCGCTCTTCCTCGATAGGCTGTGGCAGTTCGAGAACAGCACTGATCTCCTTTAGCACACGGTTCATCTTATGCTCGAAGTTGGCTCCGTTGTTGATGACACGCAGATAGTGATGACCTGTCCACGCCTGGATAATCTTCTTGTCGAGTTCACGCGCCAGGGCTAATCCTGCCTCGTCAGCCTGTTCGTAGCGCTGGGCGTTGTTTGCCACTGTGTAGAACTGTTCTGCGCCGTCGGCAGCCGACACGAGGTGGAGGACTGCGTCATAACGCTCGCCACGGAGTTCTTTTGTGGATGTGTTACATCCGGCGGTGAGGTCTCCCCACATCTCTGGGGATATATATGCGGAGATGTCCATAGCACCGCGGTCGCAGACGATGATGCATGGTTCATCGAGGGTTTCAGCCATGCGCTGCACCTTGTCCTCAAGGGCGAGTTGCAGTTCGAGGATTACCTTCTCACCTTCGTAGTAGAAGTCATGGTTGTTGGTCATATAGTTCCAGCCGGACGCTGTGACCATGGTAGGTACTTCCGGCACGGTGAACACCTTGTAGCCGAGGTTGGAGAAATGGTCGTTGATACGCACGAGGGCTGTTGTCTTGCCCGCGCAAGGACCACCAGTAAGGACGATCTTCTTTATCTTTTTCATTGTGGTTTTATTTCTTTCTGCTCATTTTTCTTGCGGCGGTTGAAGAGGAAAAAGTCACGCCAGCCATTGAAGTCGCGCTTCAATATCAGACCAACGCCCTGGGTGTTGAGGGAGTTCTTGGTGAAGTACTTGTCGTTGGTCTGGTTATATATCTTTATCGCTGCATTACCGCTCGGTTTGAGGAGATAGCGTATATCAAAGTCGCCGATGAACGATGATGTGGCGTTGGCGTTGTCGCGATAACCGAACTGACCGTTGACAATCAGGCGGTTGTTGAGCAGACGGCCCGACACCAGACC
>JAZQOD010000135.1:0-8048 GCA_045627685.1 Prevotella sp.
TTATATTATATATATTCATATTATACTCAACACCGAAAAAAAGGGTCCAATTTGCGATTTGCGATTTGCGACTTTGCGATTTTTTTCTATTTCACGCAACGAAGGTTCTTTTCCAACTGAGCAACGGAACTTGCACCGATGAGTACACTTGTGATGCCCTTCTGTTCGAGAATCCAACGAAGTGAATATTCAGCAAGAGTCTGTCCCTTTGCCTCAGCCTCAGCATTCCATTTCTTTATGTCAGCCAGAAGTTCTGGTGTGAGACGGCTCTTTGGCAATGTGAAATCCTTTGCCATACGCGAGTCCTCTGGGATGCCGTTGATATAACGGTCGGTAAGAAGTCCCTGTGCCAATGGTGAGAAAGCAATGAACCCTACCCCATTCTCTGCACAGAACTCAGTGATACCATTATCCATAGGATCAGTGTCGATCATATTCAGGCGACCCTGATAGATAAGCAACGGACAGTCGTGAGCCTTCAAATACTCATATCCCACCTTCAACTGCTCCAATGGCCAGTTGCTGATACCCACATAGAGAGCCTTGCCAGCACGAACTATATCAACCAAAGCCTGCAATGTCTCTTCAAGAGGAGTGTTTGGATCAAGGCGATGAGAATAGAACAAATCAACATAGTCGAGGTTCATACGCTTCAGACTCTGGTCCAATGAAGCCATGAGATATTTGCGTGAACCCCAGTTGCCATAAGGTCCAGGCCACATATCATATCCTGCCTTCGACGAGATGAAGAGTTCATCGCGGTAAGGCTTGAAGTCATCGACCATCAATCTGCCGAAGGTCTCCTCAGCCGAGCCGTAAGGAGGTCCGTAGTTGTTGGCAAGATCGAAATGAGTTACTCCGTGATCGAAGGCATAATGAGTGATGGCACGCGAACGCTCGTATGGATCGTGACCACCGAAGTTATGCCAGAAACCCAGCGATACCTTTGGCAGCATCACACCCGAACGACCACAGCGGACATACATATCGTCATTAACCTCGTAACGATCATCTGCTGCAAAATAACGTCCTTTCAAATTCATAATAATAGTTTTATGCGTTATTATTAATAATGTAATTAGTTGTCATTGATGATGAAATTGATGAGTTTCTCCACTGCCTCACTCTCAGGAATGCTCTTTTCAATACACTCCTGCTTTTTATAGAGAGAGATTTTGTTTGGTCCGGCACCAACATATCCGTAGTCAGCATCAGCCATCTCACCAGGACCGTTTACGATACAGCCCATGATACCGATTTTCAGAGTCTTGAACTTAGGATCTTTCTTGGCAGCCTCACCTATTGCGGCTTTTATCTTTGCTATTGTTCCCTGCAGATTGTAGAGAGTACGGCCGCAACCCGGACAACTGATAAACTCTGTCTTGGTGAATTTTACGCGGGCAGCCTGGAGAATGGAGGCCTGAAGGTCAGTCTGCTCCTCACCATTGTTGGTGATGACAAGTTCTTTAGCCTTACCGTCGATAAGCAACGCACCAGCCGTCATAGCAGCCTTTAATTGAAGATCCTCGTAGTTGGACTCATTGAATGAAAGATAAAGCGTCTGGTCCATTATTTCGGCGTTCTCACGCTTTTCTGCACACTCATCGATGAATGAGACGAGACGGCGAGCCACAGGAATCTCACATTCTGGTTCCTCAGAAAGACTGACACGGATAGTATCGCCGATACCTTCGGTAAGCAGAGCACCGATACCCACGGCACTCTTTATACGACCATCTTCACCTTCGCCAGCCTCTGTGACACCGAGATGCAAAGGATAGTGCATATCCTCTTTGTCCATAGCCTCGACAAGAAGGCGTACCGACTGAACCATCACGACAGTGTTTGATGACTTGATGGAGAGCACCACATTATTGAAATCCTCTTTCTTGCATATACGCAGGAACTCCATGCACGACTCAACAATGCCAGCAGGAGTATCGCCATAACGGTTGCGGATACGGTCAGACAATGAACCGTGGTTCACACCAATACGGATGGCTGTGTTGTGTTCCTTGCAGATATTGAGGAAAGGCACAAAACGCTCTTCTATCTTCTGCAATTCCTGTGCATATTCCTCATCGGTATATTCCTGTTTGATGAACTTACGAGCCGGATCGACATAGTTGCCTGGATTGACACGCACCTTCTCGCAATGCAATGCAGCCACATCAGCCACATTGGCATTGAAATGCACGTCGGCAACGAGAGGAGTCATATATCCCTGAGCCTTCAATGCATCACCGATGTTCTGCATATTCTCAGCCTCTCTCCTACCCTGCGTAGTAAGGCGCACCAGTTCACCACCAGCATCGATGATACGCTTTGCCTGTTCAACGCAAGCCTCGGTGTCATTGGTGTTGGTAGTGGTCATTGACTGCACACGGATAGGATTGTCCCCTCCGAGTTTCAGTGTGCCTATCGTAACCTCGTTACTAATTCGTCTTGAACTCATACTTTATTTCTGCTAAATCCTTGTTTGCCTTTTCAATCTTCTGACCGAGGGTAGCCTTGTAAGCAGCAACCTTTTGTGCCACCTCCTCATCGCAAAGGGCAATCATCTCGACAGCGAGGATGGCAGCATTCATAGCACCGTTGACACCCACTGTTGCTACAGGAATGCCAGGAGGCATCTGGATGATTGAAAGCATTGCGTCAAGACCGTCGAGCATACCCTTGATTGGTACTCCGATTACTGGCAATGTTGTTGATGCAGCGATAACGCCAGGCAGTGCAGCAGCCATACCGGCAGCAGCGATGATGACTTTGATGCCACGATCCTTTGCACCTTTGGCGAAAGCCTCAACGGCATCAGGAGTGCGGTGAGCAGAGAGAGCATTTACCTCGAAAGGTATCTGCATATCGTTCAAGAAGTTACAAGCCTTTTCCATTACGGGCATATCGCTTGTAGAACCCATAATAATGCTTACTAATGGAGTCATAGTTGTATTTTTTTATATGAATATTATTATTAATGCTGTTATAACAAGTCCAAGGAGATATCCCACAACCACCTGTGCCAGTGTGTGGCGACGCAGAATCAGTCGGCTCGAACCAACCAGTCCTGCTATGATGAGAGTCAGCGAAAGCCACCAGAGCAGATAGAATCCGAAGACCACGCTGAACACTACCAGTGCTCCTGTCACGCCACCTATTCCAGCCGAGTGGGTAGAGATGTTCCACCATACATTTATTATGGCACAGGTAATCTGTATTGCCAAGGCTGCCACAAGGATGAGATTGATGAAATGAGGTATGTGGAAGTAGGCTAACAGATAGTAGCATGTGAAATAACTGATGATAGAAATGATGTAAGGCACCATTCTTCGCTCACGGGGACCCAACTTGAAAAGTCGCTTACCTTGATAGTTGTTGTAAAGTCTGATAAGATAAGTAGGGATGAGTATAGTGAAAAGATATGTTGTGAGGAGTACAACCCATTTGTAGGACTCGTTGAGCATAGAAAGATAACTGCACCAGAAGAGCAGTACCAACCCCACGAGAGGCAGGTAGAACGGATTGAAGATAATGCTCAGCACACGCGCTGCCATTATCAGGTTCTTTTCTTTTATCAGTCCTTGACTCATCTTATTGTCTTCTTATTCTTGTTGAAGGGATAAGCATCTGGTCGCGGTATTTTGCAATAGTACGACGGGCAATAGGGAATCCCTTTTCTTTCATCAGTTTCACAAGAGCCTCATCGCTCAGTGGTTTCTTCTTATCCTCACCGTCAATGAGTTCTTTGAGTGCTTGCTTTATTTTCTCTACATTTATCTCTTCGCCATCATTGGTGACATACGACAATGAGAAGAAGAACTTCAATGGTTTGATGCCCCATTGTGACTGCACATATTTCTCACGACTGACACGAGAGATAGTTGAGATGTCCAAACCTGTCTTTGATGCGATATCTTCCAATCGCATTGTCCGCAGTTCGGTTTCGTCGCCACTGAGAAAATATTTCTTCTGCCATTTGATGATGGCTTCCATTGTCTTCTTCAAGGTCTGCTGGCGCATCTTGATGGCTTCGATATACATTTTGCCATTACCGAGACAGGTGTTCAGATATTGTTTTGCCTCACGTTCGTTGCGGTTGAGGCGTTTTTCGTCGATGTTCTTGTAACTGTCCAACATCACCTCGAACTCGTTGGCAATGCACAACTTCGGCAGTCTGCTGTCGTTTATCTCGAATGTGATGTGGTCATCATTATTTATCTCGACAATGAAATCAGGTGTTATCTGATTGAGACTCACACCGACAGCCTCGCCAAGAGCGTAGCCAGGTCTCGGATTGAGACGACGCTTCACAGTCTTGCGGATGGTCTCCATCTGTTCGTCGCCGAGGTTCAGTTCCTTCTGTATCTTGTACCAGTGGTTCTTGCTGAAATCCTCGTAGCATTCGTTGATGATGGTTCTGATATAGTTCTTCATCATACCCTCCTCCATTCTGTCCACCTGGAGAAGCAGACATTCCTGGAGATTTCGTGCACCGATACCGGCTGGGTCGAATGTCTGGAGTTTCGTCAGTACTGCTTCCACATCTTTCACCACGGCATTCATATTATAATAGCAGTACAGATATTCAGTAATGGAATCAAGATCTGTGTGGAGCAAACCGTCGCTGTCTAGACTTCCGATGAGATATTCCATTATTATTGTCTCGTCGGGTGTGAGTTCGAGTTCGCCCATCTGTTCTTTCAGACTGTCCATGAACGACTCCTGGTTGCTATTTATAACATCCTTGTATTCAGCATCGAAATAGCCTTCATTATCGTTTTCAGGCAGTTCGTCCTCGTTGTCCATTCGTTCGAGGGCTTTCTCTCTCTCTTCGTCCTGTTCCTTTCGGTTGCTGGCATCCAACTGTTCATCGGTAGCCTCGTCACCTTCATAGCCACCATTATCGGTTTCGGCATCAATGGAATCGAAATCCTTGATGTCGTCATCGTGTCTTTCTTCCAGAGCAGGGTTGACATTCATCTCGTCGATGATGCTCTGCTCAAACTCCTCCAAAGGCATCTCGATGAGTTTCACAGCAAGTAGTTGTTGCTGTGTAAGTTTCATCTGCTGGGTTTGTTTCAACCCTTGGATTTGTTCCTGAGAAAAATTCTGTGGCATTTAGTTGCTATTAAGAAATTCTTTTATTTGTTATTTGAAATATTCTCGGAGTTGTCCGGCCAATGCTTCAAGTTTCTCTATATCGTCATTGCCGTAACGGTTCCATATATCTTTGCAGACAAACACCAATGGATGAATCATGAGTTCGTCGCGGTTGAGGTAAGGATCGCAGAACTGGAACACTTCCATTATCTCGATGATGGTCTTTGCCGGCAGTTTGAGAATCTTTGCCAGTTCCTGCACTTCCTCGGTCTCTATTACCATCGTGTTTGGTGTGAGTTGGAAATAGAGGTTGAGAATCATTATGAGATGGACAGGTTTCAGTCGTTTGTCTTCTTCCAATGGACGGAAGTCGCGCTCAAACGATTCATTGGTCTCTACGCCCTCGAAGAACTCACTGGCATTGCCCAGGCCCTGACGATCCTTTACAATCTTCACTGCCTTGGTGAGTTTGCGTGGATTATCCGCCAGTTCCTGCCATATACGCTGTACGGAAGGTGTGCCCAAAGCACGAAGTTCGAGCATCTTCTTATGCAGTTCCTGTGGTGGAATATGCAGATAAAGACTCAGGTCTACCATTTTCTTTGTGTAGACAGGTTTCACTCCTTCAGGTTTCTTCTTGTAAATCTGAATGAGCAGTGGCCAGTATTCATCGCTCCATTTCATATTGTTCTTCCTTTATTAAAGTACTCTTTTGTCTTAATTGGTTTCTTCGAGTGTCGCCTCGTAGTTGCTGATCTTATTGAGGTAGTACTCTTTTACTTCACTCCAACGGTAGTAAGGACCACTGACAGCGGTGAGAGGCAGTGTGGCTTCCTCTTCATTGAGGAGCACTTTTACGAGGATATCTTTATCGCTTGGGTTTTTGCGATAGAAGATAAACTGTATGTTGGCACCCATTGGGAAAATTCGGTAGTTGAACCAATGATTCTCTTCCAGTTTGTCGGGTGTCATTGTCTTGCCATAGCCATTGAGGTCGAGAAGGCATGTGAGAGGCAATACCATTGTTTCATGACCGAAGCGGAGTGTTGCCCCAGGGCGCTCAAACTGCATACAAGAGTCAGCCTCGTGAATGATCATCTTCAATAGGTTGCGCTGTGAGAACGGTTGTGTACCGCCGTTGAGGGCATTCGAGCCATATTCCTGGAACCATCCGATGTTCTTTCGTTGCCAGTTAAGGTATATCTCTTCTTCATTGAACAGTTCAAAGAGTGACAGTTCATGGCGAACTTCCGAGTTCTGCACAGCCGTTGCAAGATCGAAGAGTTGGTACATCAACTGGCGTTCAGGAACGTATAGTTTCACGTACTCAGCGTCGTTGAAAAGAGTCTCCATCAGTCGCTCAGGGTGAATATTGCTGTTCTCGTAGTTCTCGTTGAAGGTTTTTGTATCATCGTTCTTGCGGTTCTTGAAAGTCAACTTATCGTTGAAATTCATGTAGTACATATCGTGCTCACTGGCATCGTGGGTTATCTGCAACTTAGGATTCAGGGCAGTGAGTTCCATCAGTTCGTTGGTCATCGAGAGAATGCAACGAATCACGACTGTCGATTTTGCATCTACATGCACATCGCCCTTGAACACCTCAGGGAAACGATGGTACATACGGCTTGCTATTTGTCGATGCTGCACTGCTCCGAGTTCTGTCAGTTCGCCCAATCGCTTGTTGCTCTCCGCCTTCATCTTTTCAATCTTAGCCATTGTTTGCTGACCGAGTTCAGTCAACTTGCCATTCTCGTTGGCTCTTTTGAGGGTAAGGAGAGGAGCATCATAGTCGTTAGGATCGATGAGAAAGCGCGAACCGTGACGACTGTAATGGGATATATAGAATGGTTTCTCACCCTTTGGAGCAGGTGTGAGAGCCTTCTGCGGTGCTGGATAAGCCAGATAATTACTGCCGGAGAGGAACACGTTTTTCCTTATATCTTCACGCGAAGATTGTGCCCACAGACAGTGTGCGGAAAGAGTGAGTGCTAATATTAATACCGTTCTTTTCATTGCAGTAAATGTAAATTTACTTGCAAAGATACGATTTTTCTTTCAACTATCAACTTTTTTTTGTAATTTTGCTCTCATAAAAACGAAATTTATATGGCTAAGAAAGAAAACGGTCTCACACCGATGATGAAGCAGTTCTTCGACCTCAAGGCAAAACACCCCGAGGCGTTGTTGCTTTTTCGTTGTGGCGACTTCTACGAGACATACCACGATGATGCTATCGATGCATCGAAAATCCTTGGCATCACCCTCACAAAGCGTAACAACGGTGCTTCGGGCGAGGCCACAGCAATGGCGGGATTTCCACACCACGCTCTTGACACCTATCTGCCAAAACTGATTCGTGCCGGTCGTCGTGTGGCTATCTGCGACCAGTTGGAAGATCCGAAGAAGACAAAGACTCTCGTAAAACGAGGTATCACCGAACTGGTGACTCCTGGTGTTGCCATGAGCGATAATGTGCTCAACCATAAAGAGAACAACTTCCTTGCAGCGTTGCATTTCGAAAAAGGTGTTGTTGGTGTGGCTTTTCTTGATATCTCTACCGGTGAGTTCCTTACCGGTGAGGGTACTACCGACTATGTGGATAAACTCCTCGGTAATTTCCAGCCAAAGGAGGTGCTCTACAATGGACAGAAGCGTCGTGACTTCGAACAGCATTTCGGTGCCCGCTACTGTACTTTCGAAATGGAAGACTGGGTGTTCACCGAACAGACGGCAAAGCAGAAACTGCTCCGTCATTTCAAGGTTCGTTCGTTGAAAGGCTTTGGTGTTGACCATCTGAAAAACGGTGTCATCGCTGCCGGAGCCATTATGCAGTATCTGGAAGTGACACAGCATACAAGTATAGGTCATATAAACTCCATTGCGCGCATCGAAGAGGAGAAATATGTGCGCCTTGACAAGTTTACCATCCGTTCGTTGGAATTGCTTTA
>JAZQOD010000136.1:0-3833 GCA_045627685.1 Prevotella sp.
GGAAAGAAAATCATTGAACATACGATATTCGCATTCGAGAACAATGAGAATATCGACGAGATAGCTGTGGTCACCAAAGAGGAGTTCGTCAACGAGGTGGAACAACTGGTGGTGAGCAACCTGTTCAAGAAGGTGAAGAAAGTACTCGTCGGAGGCAAGGAGCGCTACCATTCGAGTCTGTCGGCTATCAACGCATATACCGACGACAACGTGAACCTTATCTTCCATGATGCCGTGCGTCCGCTGGTGAACGACCGTATCATCGACGACTGCGTGAAGGCTCTCGAGAATTACAACGCCATTGATGTGGCGATAAAAGCAACAGATACCATCATCCGTGTTGACGACAGCGACTGCATCTGCGAGATTCCTCCACGCGCAGAACTGCGCAACGGACAGACACCGCAGTGCTTCAAGCGTGGCACTATACGCAGAGCGTATGAGATAGCCTTGCAGGATCCTAACTTTGTGACTACCGACGACTGTGGGGTGGTACGGAAATACCTGCCGGAAGAGAAGGTGTTCGTAGTGCCGGGTGAGGTGTTCAACATGAAGGTGACATACACCGAGGACCTATTCCTGCTCGACAAGCTTTACCAGTTGAAGAGCATCAAAGGCAACAACCACGAACTGGTGGCTGATGCCAGAGAGAAGATGGCAGGAAAGGTGATGGTAGTGTTCGGTGGCAGTTACGGCATAGGCGAAGAGGTAGTGAAGATTGGCCGTGAACTTGGTGCAACGGTATATTCGTTCAGTCGTTCGGAGAACGGTGTTGATGTCACCGACGCACAGAAGGTACGCGAGGTGCTTGCCGATGTGAAGGCACAGAACGGCAGGATAGACTATGTGGTGAACACTGCCGGCATTCTCGCCAAGGAACCTCTCTACGGCATGGACTATGAGACGATAGTGAAGAGCGTTAATGTAAACTATCTCGGAGTGGTGAATGTGGCGAAGGAGGCATTCGAATACCTCAGGGAGAGCAAAGGTTCGATGCTCTTCTACACCAGCAGCAGTTACACGAAGGGCCGAATGATGTATAGCATATACTCTTCAACGAAGGCAGCCATCGTGAACCTCGTGCAGGCACTGAGCGAAGAATGGGCGGAGTTCGGCATCAGGGTGAACTGCGTCAACCCAGAGCGCACGAAGACCCCAATGCGTGTGCAAGCCTTCGGCAACGAGCCAGACGACACGCTGCTCAATCCGAAGTTTGTGGGCATTGCGACGGTGAACACCCTCGTATCAAAAATGACAGGAGAGGTAATCGACGTGAGACGATAGCAGCTCCCTCCCATTACGGGGAGGGCTGGGGAGGGGTCTCCATTTTCCCTATTGAGGCTCCGTGCGTAGCCATTTTTCGCCATTGGGCGATTTTTGGGCAATGCCTATTTTCCAATATGACCAGTGAGGAATGCAGTTCCTCGCAGGTAGATGCAGCAAGGCTACCGGGAGTTCACTCACGAGGAGACTTGGGCAGATACCGATGGGTCGTTAGACCTGGTCATATATTTTCTTTTAATAATGAAACACGGGATTATCCCAGCGGTCCATTTCTATGAGAGACTTTACAAGGCGATTCCATAACGGGATTGCCTTTTGTAATGCACAGATTGCAAAATCATGTGCGAAATGGGCGGAAAATAGCAGGAAATTTGCACAAATTTGAGAATTTGTTACACAAAGTTAACGAAATGTGCGATTTTTTTTGTAACTTCGCGGAACTTTTTGCGTATATGCCCCGTAGGGGGCGAAAGCGATAGCGATAGCGATGGCGATTTGAAACAATTTTTTATTCATTTAACATATTAACTAATTCAAAACCCAATTATGAAAAGAAGTAAACTTCTTGCAATGCTGTTGATGCTGATGGTGTCAATGGCTATTCATGCGCAGAATGTGGTGGTGAATGGTAACGTCAAGGATGCAACTGGCGAACCAATCATCGGCGCTTCTGTTGTTCAGGTTGGAAACACCGGCGTCGGCACTGTTACCGATTTCGATGGTAATTTCCAACTGAGTGTTCCTTCTGGTTCAAAGATTCAGGTGTCATACATCGGTTTCGAGGCCCAGACCGTTCCTGCTCGTCCAGTGGTGAACATCACTCTGAGCGAGGACAACAACACATTGAATGATGTCGTTGTTATCGGTTACGGTACCCAGAAGAAGTCAGTCGTAACTGCTGCTATCGCTAAGATTTCTGCAGACGACATCGCCGGCAAGGCTCCTGTACGCATCGAGAATGCCCTCAAGGGTATGGCTCCTGGTGTGAACGTAACTTCAAACTCTGGTCAGCCAGGTGAAGGTTCACGAGTAAGCGTACGTGGTACAGGTACTATCAACGATGCAAGCGTATTGTATATCGTTGACGGTCTGCCAATCGGTGGTGGTATCGACTACATCAACCCAGCCGACATCGAGTCAATCGAAGTATTGAAGGATGCTGCATCTTGTGCTATCTACGGTTCTCGTGGTGCTAACGGTGTTATCATCGTTACTACAAAGAAGGGTGCAAAGAACACTGGTGCTACTGTAAACTACAACGGTTACATGGGCTGGTCATCTGCTGCTAAGCATCGTGATGTAACAAGCGCTACCGACTACGCTATCCTCCAGAACGAGTTCTACATGAACGGTGGTGGTGCTCAGAAGTATGCTGACCCATACAACCTCACCGATCCTAACGGCAACAAGATCACTGGTTTCGGTACAGACTGGCAGAGCCTCGTATTCAATGACAATGCTCCTGTTGTAAGCCATGATGTTTCTATCAGCGGTTCTTCAGAGAATGTTCAGTACTATGTATCTGGTGGTTTCTACTCTGCAGACGGTATCGTTGGTGGTAACTACGGTCAGTCAAACTACGACCGTCTCTCTTTGAACTCTAACACCAACATCAAGTTGATGGATATGAGCAAGGAGCGTAACTTCCTCCACACTGCTGATCTCGGTATCAAGGTAGGCTACGCAAACATCAAGTCAACCGGTATCTCAACAAACTCTGAGTTCGGTTCAATCCTCGGTTCTGCTCTCTACATGTCGCCAATCCTCACTCCAACAATCACTGGTGCTGCTGGTCAGGAACTGATCGCAAAGTATGCTGCTCGTGGTTACGAGTTGCCAGTTGACGCTAACGGCGATCCATACTCTATCCCTGGTGACAATGGTACATACCAGGAGATGAACAACCCATTGGCAATGCTCGTTGCTCAGAACCCAACAAAGAACTGGTCGCACAAGTTCGTGCCAACAGTTTCGTTCGACCTCGGTCTCTGGGACAACTTGAAGTTCCACACTGTATTTGGTGCTGACATCAGCTTCTGGGGTAACGACGGTGCATCAAAGATGCTATACTACTTCTCAGGCAACGCCAAGAACGACCATACAAGTGCAAGTGCTTCCAAGGCTCAGAGCATTGACTGGACTTTGGAGAACTATCTCTCATACGACAAAACCTTCGGCAAGCACACTATCAATGTTGTTGTAGGTCAGTCTGCACGCAAGTCTTCAGGTAGCGAACTCAGCGGTAGCCGTTGGAACCTTAACAATGTTAACAAGCCTTCTATCGACTATGCTACTGGCAACTATGAGTACTCATATCTCACAGACAAGGATGGCAACTATATCGGCGGTACACTCGCTGACGGTACAACATTCGACAAATACATCACTGGTGTAACTGTACAGCACAGTGTTTCTGGCAAGCCATATGTTGAGGAGCACAATGCTTCTTACTACGGCCGTATCTCTTACAACTACGATGAGCGTTACATGATTCAGGCAACTCTTCGTCGTGACGGTTCTTCTAAGTTCGGTATGAACAAGAAGTGGGG
>JAZQOD010000137.1:0-11568 GCA_045627685.1 Prevotella sp.
ATAAACAGGGATAAATTTGTTACCGTTGTGAACTGCAACTGTATGGCCCACAAAATCAGGGCTAATCATTGAAGCTCTGGCCCATGTCTTAACGACAGTCTTCTTGCCGCTCTCATTCATAGCGAGAATCTTCTTCTCGAGAGAAACGTTGATATATGGACCTTTTTTTAATGAACGACTCATAATTTACTCTTGTTAACTTAATTACTTCTTGTTAGCTCTTTCGATAATGTACTTGTTAGACTGCTTCTTAGGTGCACGTGTCTTGAGACCCTTAGCATACAAGCCCTTACGAGAACGTGGATGACCACCTGACTGACGGCCTTCACCACCACCCATTGGGTGATCATGTGGGTTCATAACAACACCACGGTTGTGTGGACGACGACCTAACCAGCGTGAGCGACCAGCCTTACCAGACTGCTCGAGAGCGTGGTCTGAGTTGCCTACAGCACCAACTGTAGCCTTACAAGCAGAGAGAATCTTACGAGTCTCGCCTGAAGGGAGTTTAATTACACAATAACTGCCCTCACGAGAAGTCAACTGAGCAAAGTTACCAGCCGAACGAACGAGCAAAGCGCCCTGGCCAGGACGCAACTCGATGTTGTGAATCACTGTACCAACAGGGATGTTTGCGAGTGGGAGAGCATTACCGATTTCAGGCGCTGCCTCCGCGCCCGACATCAACTCTGCACCTACCTCGAGTCCGTTAGGAGCAATAATGTAACGTTTTTCACCATCAGCGTAGAAAAGGAGTGCAATGCGAGCCGAACGGTTTGGATCGTACTCGATTGTCTTTACTACTGCTGGAACACCATCTTTCTCACGCTTGAAGTCGATAAGACGATACTTCTGCTTGTGACCACCGCCAATGTAGCGAACAGTCATCTTACCGGTGTTATTACGACCACCGGTTGAGCGCTTACCGTAAACGAGAGACTTCTCTGGCACAGATGCAGTAATTTCAGAGAATGTGCCAATAACCTTGTGTCTTTGACCAGGAGTAACTGGTTTTAATTTACGTACTGCCATTTCTTATTAAATATTGCTATAAAAATCAATCATATCGCCTTCCTTCACGGTGACGATTGCCTTCTTGAACGCATTCTTCTGACCGCGGATAAGACCAGCCTTTGTATAACGGCTTGAGCGCTTACCAGCGTAGATCATTGTGTTCACATCTACTACTGTAACATTATACAAAGCCTCGATCTCAGCCTTAATCTGGAGCTTATTAGCCTCTGGGCGAACAACGAAACCGTAGCGGTTAGGCTGCTTCTCTGTAATGTTGGTCATCTTCTCTGTGACCAATGGTTTTACAATAAATGACATAATCTATAATCTCCTATTAATTACTTGTTGAGAGTCTCTTCGATCTTTGCGAGTGAGCTTTCAGCGAGAACGAGAACATCAGCGTTCAACACCTTGTACGCGTTGATTGAAGCTGCGCCCATTACTGTAGCCTTCTCGAGGTTACGAGCAGACAAATATACATTCTTATTTTCCTCTGGCAATACAACGAGAGTCTTCTTGCCATCTACCTTAAGGTTCTTTGTAATTGCAACAAACTCCTTTGTTTTTGGTGCTTCAATGTTGAAGTCCTCAACAACGATAATTGCATTTTCCTGAGCCTTGTATGTCAAAGCTGACTTACGAGCGAGAACCTTTACTTTCTGGTTGAGCTTGAAACGATAGTCGCGTGGCTTTGGACCGAATACACGACCACCACCGATAAGCACTGGTGAGTTGATGTCACCACGGCGTGCACCACCGCCACCCTTCTGACGACCGAGCTTACGTGTTGAACCGCTTACTTCGCTACGCTCCTTTGACTTAGCGGTACCCTGACGCTGGTTAGCGAGATACTGCCTCACATCAAGATAGAGAACATGATCGTTAGGCTCAATTCCGAAGATAGCATCATTGAGAACTACCTTTCTTCCGGTCTCCTGACCGTTGATATTCAATACACTAACTTCCATTACTTCTGAATTAAAACGGTTGAACCATTGTGACCAGCAACAGAACCCTTAATAATAATAAGGTTGTTCTCTGGAATCACCTTTAATACTTTGAGGTTCTGAGTTGTGACGCGGTCACCACCCATCTGGCCGCCCATTCGCATACCCTTGAACACCTTTGCAGGGTATGAACAAGCACCGATTGAACCTGGCTTACGCAGACGGTCATCCTGACCGTGTGTAGCCTGACCTACACCACCGAATCCGTGACGCTTCACAACGCCCTGGAATCCCTTACCTTTTGATGTACCTACTACATCAACGAACTCTGCATTAGCAAAGAGCTCTACGGTGATTGTGTCTCCGAGGTTGTACTCCTCATCAAACTTGAACTCGGCCAAGTGCTTCTTTGGTGTTGTGCCGGCTTTCTTGAAGGTTCCCATCATAGGCTTAGTAGTATTCTTCTCCTTAGCCTCGCCGAAACCTAACTGAACAGCCTTGTAACCATCTTTCTCTACGGTCTTAACCTGGGTTACAACACAAGGACCAGCTTCGATAACAGTGCACGGAATATTCTTACCGTCGGCACTGAAAACGGATGTCATTCCGATTTTTCTTCCAATTAATCCTGGCATTTCAATTAAATTTAATAAATATGTTATAAAATAAAAATTACTATCTCAAGGCAACATCGCTGGGGCGCACACACATAAAGACCGCACTTCAGGACCTTCCATATCGGACCTAAGGCGTTCAATTTCAGTGGGTTGATAGCATATGCCAGCGCAACTGTCACCTTTTCGACTGCAAAGGTACTACTTTTTTGTCAATTAAATAGAAAAAGTCAGGCCCAAGAGCCTGACTTTTATATTTTTTTAACAATAAGGTACTACACCTTGATCTCAACTTCAACACCTGAAGGAAGTTCTAACTTCATAAGAGCATCAACTGTCTTTGCAGTTGAGCTGTAGATGTCGATGAGACGCTTGTAGTCTGAAAGCTGGAACTGCTCACGAGCCTTCTTGTTAACGAAGGTTGAACGGTTTACTGTAAAGATACGCTTGTGTGTTGGGAGCGGAATTGGACCACTAACAACCGCACCTGTTGCCTTTACTGCCTTTACAATCTTATCTGCTGACTTATCAACCAGCTGATGGTCATAAGACTTAAGCTTGATACGAATTTTCTGACTCATAATTGAATTTTCAATTTTACAATTTTAGAATTTAATATTTATTGTGAATGGGAGGAGTCCGTAAAGAGTCATTTGCTCACAGACTCTCCCAATTCATTTCTTTTAAGTACCTTTTAAGAGGCGATAATTTTAGAGAAGATCGGCACGGCCCTTTACCTCCTCGAGGATAGCCTTAGCGATTGAGCTTGATACTGCCTCATGATGATCGTACTCCATAGAAGAAGTTGCACGACCAGAAGTAATAGTACGGAGAGCTGTTACATAACCGAACATCTCTGCGAGTGGAACCATAGCCTTAACGATGCGTGCACCGCTACGAGCCTCTTCCATACCCTGTACCATACCACGACGCTTGTTCAAGTCACCGATTACATCACCCATTGACTCCTCAGGAGTTACAACCTCAACCTTCATGATAGGTTCCATCAAGCAAGGACCAGCCTTTGGACAAGCATTCTTGAATGCGTTGTGTGCTGCGAGCTCGAATGACAACTGGTCTGAGTCTACTGGATGGAACGAACCATCAGTAAGGACAACCTTGAGGCCAACTACTGGATAACCACCGAGAACACCGCTCTTCAAGCAGTCCTGGAAACCCTTCTGTACTGATGGGATGAATTCCTTTGGAACGTTACCACCCTTAACCTCGTTGATGAACTGCAAGTCGCCTTCCTTGTAATCCTCATCCTTAGGACCGATTGTTACGATGATATCAGCGAACTTACCGCGACCACCCGACTGCTTCTTGTAAACCTCACGGAGAGAAACTTCCTGAGTGATAGCCTCCTTGTAGTTAACCTGTGGCTTACCCTGGTTACACTCTACCTTGAACTCACGCTTCAGACGGTCGATGATGATATCGAGGTGAAGCTCACCCATACCAGAGATAACGGTCTGACCGCTCTGCTCGTCGGTATGTACTGTAAATGTAGGGTCCTCCTCAGCAAGCTTAGCAAGACCATTGTCAAGCTTAGCGATATCAGCCTGTGACTTTGGCTCAACTGCGATAGAAATCACAGTGTCAGGGAATGTCATAGACTCAAGAACGATCTGGTGATCCTCATCACAGAGTGTGTCACCTGTGCGGATATCTTTGAAACCTACGCCTGAACCGATATCACCTGCAGCAATCTCCTCTACAGGATTCTGCTTGTTTGAATGCATCTGGAAGAGACGGCTTACGCGCTCCTTTTTACCAGAACGTGGATTGTATACATAAGATCCTGCTGATACCTTACCAGAGTAAACGCGGAAGAATACGAGACGACCTACATATGGGTCAGTAGCAATCTTAAATGCAAGAGCTGCTGTTGGTTCGTCCTCCTTAGCAAGGAACTTAACCTCTACTGTCTCATCGTCTGGATCTGTACCGATAACCTCCTCGTTGTCAAGTGGTGAAGGAAGAAGAGCACAAACATAGTCGAGCATATTCTGTACACCCTTGTTCTTGAATGAAGAACCACAGAGCATTGGTACGCACTGGAGAGCGAGAGTACCCTTACGGATAGCTGCGATAATCTCCTCCTGTGTGATTGACTCTGGATCCTCGAAGTACTTCTCCATGAGAGCCTCGTCGAATTCAGAAGCAGACTCAAGAAGCTTCTCGCGCCACTCGTTGCACTCGTCAATGAGATCTGCTGGGATTTCTTCCTCTGAGTAGTCAGCACCCATTGTCTCATCATGCCACAAGATAGCCTTCATCTTCAAAAGGTCAACAAGACCCTTGAAAGTCTCCTCTGCACCGATTGGCACACAGAGTGGTACTGGGTTAGCACCGAGGACATCCTTCATCTGCTGAACTACATCAAAGAAGTTAGCACCAGAACGGTCCATCTTATTTACATAACCGATACGAGGAACGTTATATTTGTCAGCCTGACGCCATACAGTCTCTGACTGTGGCTCAACACCACCTACTGCACAGTATGTAGCAACGGCACCGTCGAGTACACGGAGTGAACGCTCTACCTCAGCTGTGAAGTCAACGTGTCCCGGAGTATCGATCAAGTTGATCTTATACTGCTTGTCGTTGTCCTTCCAGAAACATGTTGTTGCAGCAGAAGTAATAGTGATACCACGCTCCTGCTCTTGAGCCATCCAGTCCATAGTAGCACCACCGTCATGAACCTCACCAATCTTGTGGGTCTTACCGGTGTAGAACAAGATACGCTCTGATGTAGTTGTCTTACCAGCATCGATATGCGCCATGATACCGATATTGCGGGTCAAATGCAAATCTGTCTTAGCCATTTTCGTCTTACCTTATTATAATTAGAAACGGAAGTGAGCGAATGCACGGTTAGCTTCAGCCATACGGTGCATATCCTCCTTACGCTTGAAGGCACCGCCCTGGTTGTTGTAAGCATCCTGAATCTCAGCAGCGAGTTTGTCAGCCATTGACTTACCACCACGCTTGCGAGCGAAGATAATCATATTCTTCATAGAGACACTCTCCTTGCGGCTTGCACGGATCTCAGTAGGTACCTGGAAAGTAGCACCACCGATACGGCGGCTCTTTACCTCTACCTGAGGAGTGATGTTATCGAGGGCCTGCTTCCAAATCTCCAGTGGAGACTTCTCTTCCTTAGCCATCTTTGCCTTAACGATGTCGAGGGCTGTATAGAAGATCTCATAAGAAGTACTCTTCTTGCCATCATACATCAAGTGATTAACGAACTTTGTAACCTTCTGGTCACCGAAGACTGGATCTGGAAGGATCACTCTCTTCTTTGGTTTTGCTTTTCTCATTTTGTTTTTAATGATTTTTGTTTGTCTGGGGCTGTTTCTTTCTGATCTTACTTCAGAGTCATCTCTTTGTCTCTTACTCAACCTGTTTGTTTAACAATTCTCCAGCAAAACTTGATTAATAACTGTTTGTCGTTTTGACATTTTACCGACACCCATTCCGGAACTCGCGTCCCTCACTCAACGGGTATCAAAAAAAGTTTATCTTACTTCTTTGCCTTTGGACGCTTAGCACCGTACTTTGAACGACGCTGTGTGCGCGAAGCAACACCTGCAGTATCGAGTGTACCACGAATGATGTGATAACGTACACCTGGGAGGTCCTTAACACGACCACCACGAACGAGCACGATTGAGTGCTCCTGCAAGTTGTGACCCTCACCTGGGATGTAAGAGTTAACTTCCTTCTGGTTTGTCAAACGAACACGGGCAACCTTACGCATTGCCGAATTAGGCTTCTTAGGAGTTGTGGTGTAAACACGATCACAAACACCACGACCCTGAGGACATGCCTCCAACGCTGGTGACTTGCTCTTGTCTACCAAGTCCTTTCTGCCCTTACGTACTAACTGTGAAATAGTAGGCATAATTTTACTTTTTTAAATTTGTTATTTATATTAATTTTAAAATTTTGTCATATCAAACAAGGCCAAAGTACAGTGCCATTTCACGCTTCGGACAAGCGCATATAGCACAATCCACCCCTAAGGAGCGGGCATAATTGGCCTTTCGAGGTGCAAAGGTACTAACTTTTTCTCAAACCACCTAATTTATTAGGTTTTCCTTTGCTCATACCGCCATACTATTATGCAAATTCTACATTCATTAACACTATTTAGCACAACAACACGTCTTTAAGAGTGCCTTTTCGTGCAAATTTAGTTACTTTTAGGCGGAATTGATAATTCAACCACGGCGAGTTTTCTCCTGCACGCGTATATATAAAAGAGGTGTAACGAAACACAACGATGATATTCCGGTTCCACCAAGTTATTCGCAAATAAATTTCACGAATTTGCAAAACGAGGGCGACATCAGTCACCCTCGCTCATTATTTATACGAAGATCGGTACACCAACCAATTATGCCTGACCCTTATTTCCATTACCGAATGGAGCAATAGTACGGCCAGTCTGTGGAGCAGTAATCTGAATGGTTCCAAACTGTTGCTCATACTTCATCACATTGTCCTGAAGTGCAAGGAGAAGACGCTTTGCGTGCTCTGGTGCCATAACCACACGAGCACCTACATTAGCCTTAGGCATTGCAGGAAGCATCGCTGCGAAATCAAATACGAACTCTGTTGGACCATGTGCAATAAGTGCGAGGTTCGAATATATACCCTGAGCTACAGCTGGATCAACATTGATCTGTATCTGCTGTGGTTTGTTGTTGTCTGCCATAATTCTATTTGTTTTTCGGGACGTCCAAATCCCATGATTTTTATAAGCAAGGGGACAGAACCATATTGGTAATGCCCCCTTGATTTATACTAAGAATAGTTTTTTACACTAATATTATCCGAGGGAAGAATCCTGATAGTCAAGGACATTCTTACGGTTTGCCTCAGCACGCTCGTAGTCTTCCTTTGAACCAACAATAATCTTTTCCCACTGACGGAGACCGGTACCTGCTGGAATCAAGTGTCCGCAGATTACATTCTCCTTCATACCCTCGAGTGTATCTACCTTTCCACGGATTGCACTCTCGTTGAGAACCTTTGTTGTCTCCTGGAACGAAGCTGCCGACATAAAGCTCTTTGTAGAAAGTGCAGCACGAGTGATACCCTGAAGAACCTGAGTAGATGTTGCTGGTACGGCATCACGAACCTGAACAGTACGCAAGTCACGGCGCTTCAACGAAGAGTTCTCGTCACGGAGACGGCGAGCTGTAACCATCTGGCCATTACGGAGGTTCTCAGAATCACCTGCATCAACAACGATCTTCTTACCCCAGATGCGGTCGTTCTCCTCAATGAAATCAAGTTTATCAACGAGATCCTGCTCAAGGAACGAAGTATCACCTGGCTCCTCTACCTTCACCTTACGCATCATCTGGCGAACGATGATTTCAAAGTGCTTATCGTTGATACCGATACCCTGGAGACGATATACATCCTGTACACCATTCACGATATACTCCTGAACAGCTGTTGGACCCTGGATTGCAAGGATGTCGATTGGAGAGATCTCACCTGCTGAGAGTGGGTTACCAGCGCGGACTGCATCACCATCCTGAACGAGGAGCTGGCGTGAAAGACTTACGAGGTACTTACGCTCCTCACCTGTCTTACTAGTAACAGACACTTCACGGTTACCACGCTTGATAGCACCGATGTGTACGATACCGTCGATTTCCGAAACAACAGCAGGACTTGAAGGGTTACGAGCCTCGAAGAGCTCTGTAACACGAGGAAGACCAGAGGTGATATCACCACCACCACCTGCTGTACGTGGAATCTTCACGAGTGTCTGACCTGAAACGATAGTCTCACCGTCCTTGACAACGATATGACCACCCACAGGGAAGTTGTATGTAGCAAGTACCTGACCATTCTCGTCAACAACCTCACAGTGAGGCGACTTTGTCTTATCCTTGGAATCAATGATGATTACCTCAGCAAGACCTGTTGTCTGGTCTACTTCATTCTTGAATGTCTTACCCTCTTCCCAATCCTGGAATACAACCTTACCAGGAACCTGAGATACGATGACAGCGTTGAATGGGTCCCACTTAGCGACAACATCGCCCTTCTGAACCTTGTCACCCTCCTGGAAATAGAGAGATGAACCATAAGGAACAGGGAGTGTTGACATCACGATACCTGTATTAGGATCAACGAAACGAACCTCAGTAAGACGACTGACAACCATCTGGCACTCTACGCCGTTCTCAACGAATGGTACTGTACGGAGTTCATCAAACTCGATACGAGCATCGTTCTTTGCGGTGATAGATGCATTAGCAGCAGCACCACCGGCAATACCACCGGCGTGGAAGGTACGGAGAGTAAGCTGTGTACCAGGCTCACCAATAGCCTGAGCAGCGATGACACCGACAGCCTCACCCTTCTGAACCATACGCTGTGTAGCGAGGTTTCGGCCGTAGCACTTCTTGCAGACACCCTTACGGCTCTCACAAGTAAGTACCGAACGGATCTCTACCATCTCAATACCTGCCGCCTCGATTGCCTTTGCGCGTACCTCATTGATTTCCTCACCAGAAGCGCAGATAATCTCACCAGTATGTGGGTCAAGGACATCATGAACGCTTACACGGCCAAGGATACGATCATAGAGTGATGTTACAACATCATCACCGTTCTTCAATGCACGGCACTCAAGACCACGGAGTGTGCCACAGTCGTCGTCGGTGATGATCACATCGTGTGAGACATCGACAAGACGACGGGTAAGGTAACCAGCATCGGCAGTCTTCATCGCGGTATCAGCAAGACCCTTACGAGCACCGTGAGAAGCGATGAAGTACTCGAGCACTGACATACCCATCTTGAAGTTAGAAAGAATAGGGTTCTCAATAGTAGGACGCTCGTCAGCACCAGCCTTCTGAGGCTTAGCCATCAAACCACGCATACCTGAGAGCTGCTTAATCTGATCCTTAGAACCACGGGCACCAGAGTCGAGCATCATGAACACAGCGTTGAAGCCCTGGTCAGCCTCGGCCATCTCCTTCAAGAGGACATCACCCAACTTATTGTTTACGTTGGTCCAAGCATCGATAACAAGCTGGTAACGGTTCTGGTCGGTAATCATACCCATGTTGAACTGATCCCATACATTGTCAACCTCTGCCTGACCGTCAGCGATAATCTGCTCGCGTGAAGCTGGAACGATGATATCGTCAAGGTTGAATGAGAGACCTGCCTCATAAGCCTTGCGGTAACCAAGGTTCTTAATACCATCAAGGAACTCACAAGCACGAGCCATACCCACTGAGTTGATAACTCGCTGGATAAGACCACGGAGTGTCTTCTTTGAGATGATATCGTTGAAGAAGCCGATTTCTGTTGGAACGATGCCGTTTACGATTACACGACCAACAGTTGTCTCAATCATGTGCTTCTGGATCTTGCCGTCAACGAGATCGTCAACGATAACCTTCACCAAAGCGTGAACATCACACTTACCTTCATTGTAAGCGATGATAGCCTCTTCTGGGCCGTAGAATGTGAGGCCCTCGCCCTTTGCACCTGGGCGAACCTTTGTGATATAGTAAAGACCGAGCACCATATCCTGTGCAGGTACGGTGATAGGGTTACCATTAGCAGGGTTAAGAATATTGTGGCTCTGGAGCATCAGAATCTGAGCCTCGAGGATAGCCTCATTGCTCAGTGGGAGATGCACAGCCATCTGGTCACCATCGAAGTCGGCGTTGAACGCAGTACATGCCAGTGGGTGAAGCTGAATAGCCTTACCCTCGATCATCTTTGGCTGGAATGCCTGAATACCGAGACGGTGAAGTGTAGGAGCACGGTTCAAGAGAACTGGATGACCCTTCATCACATTCTCGAGGATATCCCAGATTACTGGCTCGCGACGGTCAACAATCTTCTTTGCTGACTTTACTGTCTTCACGATACCGCGCTCGATGAGCTTACGGATGATGAATGGCTTATAGAGCTCTGCAGCCATAAGTTTTGGAAGACCGCACTCACCCATCTTCAACTCAGGACCTACAACGATTACCGAACGAGCAGAATAGTCAACACGCTTACCGAGGAGGTTCTGACGGAAACGACCTGCCTTACCCTTCAATGAGTCAGAGAGTGACTTCAAAGGACGGTTCGACTCGCTCTTCACTGCCGAAGCCTTACGAGAGTTGTCGAACAATGAGTCGACAGCCTCCTGAAGCATACGCTTCTCGTTACGGAGAATTACCTCTGGAGCATGAATCTCGACGAGACGCTTCAGACGGTTGTTACGGATGATGACACGACGATAGAGGTCGTTCAGGTCAGATGTAGCGAAGCGACCACCATCCAGTGGTACCAATGGGCGCAACTCTGGAGGAGTTACAGGAAGGACCTTCATGATCATCCACTCTGGACGGTTCACCTCCTTGCTGTTGAGGAATGCTTCAACAACACGGAGACGCTTCAAAGCCTCTGCCTTGCGCTGCTGACTTGCATCCTTGTATGCTTCATCGCGGAGCTGGTCAGCGAGAGCCTCAAGGTCGAGCTCTGCAAGGAGGTCATAGATAGCCTCTGCACCCATCTTGGCAACGAACTTATCTGGATCGTCATCAGGAAGGAGCTGGTTCTCATAACCTACCTTATTATCTATGATATCGAGATACTCCTCTTCTGAAAGGAGATCATACTTTCTTGAACCGAGTACTGCACTCTCTGATTCTGCATCAGCATCACTTCCTGCCTTTGCAGCAAGAACACCTGGACGGATAACGATGTACTTCTCGTAGTAGATGACAGCATCCAACTTCTTTGTTGGCAAACCGAGGAGATAACCCATCTTGTTAGGGAGAGAACGGAAGTACCAGATATGAGCTACAGGCACAACGAGGTCGATGTGTCCCGCACGCTCACGGCGTACCTTCTTCTCAGTCACCTCAACACCGCATCGGTCACAAGTGATACCCTTATAACGGATACCCTTGTACTTACCGCAAGCACACTCATAGTCTTTTGTA